>CAYQDZ010000069.1:0-13212 GCA_964416375.1 uncultured Bacteroidales bacterium | reverse complement strand
AAAGACATAAATAGATGTTTATTAATTACTTAAAGTTGTCAAAGTAGAATTAATTATTTTTATCTTATGTTACAATCGGCTTTAATAATCTTGGTTTGTCTTATTTTGGTAATAATTAGTTGTTTTTTAGCAATTTATGCGAAATGTGAAAACTTTACTACCACGAATCAGTTAAAAATAAAATATCAATTATTATCTTTAACCTGAAGGTATTCCATAATCATATGCCTAAATCGATTTTTATATTTTGTTTTGTTTTCATTTCAACATTTGCTTTTGCTCAGGAAAACATAATATTTAACAGAATAACCACTGAAGATGGATTGTCTGCCAGTTGGGTACGATGTATTTATCAGGATAAGTTTGGTTTTATGTGGTTTGGCACAAGTGACGGTCTTAACCGATATGATGGTTACGAAATAAAAGAGTATAAACCCAATGAGAAAGATCCAAAGGCAATAATTAACGGCGCAATAAATTACATTGGTGAAAGAACAGATGGTAAACTGTGGATTTGTACCGAAAGAGG
Organism: uncultured Bacteroidales bacterium; assembly: GCA_964416375.1. Lineage (GTDB taxonomy): Bacteria > Bacteroidota > Bacteroidia > Bacteroidales > UBA10428 > UBA10428. The sequence continues at coordinate 12,683 of CAYQDZ010000069.1, read as the reverse complement.
TGTTAATATTTTTGATAGAGATCGCGATGTATTCATTGAGTTTCCAGATCTCAACAATGTCAGAGTAACTCATGTGATTCGGGATCATGAGAAAAAAATTTGGTTTGCTAGTTATTCGGGATTGTTTTGCTACAATCCGATCGATGGAACCATGATTAATTTTATCAGCAATTCAGCGAATAAGGGTACACTAAGCAGTAACACCATTGAAATAATCTTTGAAGACAGTTCAAACAATTTATGGATCGGCACTCAGAATGGTTTGAATCTTTATGATCCCGAAAACCAAAGTTTTAAAGTTTACATGCACACGGATAGACCTTCCTCTATAGGTGGCAATTATATTCAATCCATTATTGAAGATAAGGAAGGCAGATTATGGGTTGGGAATGTTCAGAATGGACTGGATCTCTTTGTCAATGCAAGAGATTTGCCGGATGAAGGAATTTTCAAACACATCCTGCATGGCAGCATTAACAGTTTGTTGATTGATTATAAAAACCTTTTATGGATAGGACATTCTATGGGTTATGGACTTGATATATTGGATCTGAATGCTTTTTCATTGGATCAGAGAAATACATTTTATCATTACGATAATATTGCCTATAATGAAAGGAGCTTAAGCGATAATGCAATAGGTGATGTCTATGAGGACGATCACGGAGGTATTTGGGTGGGTACATATGCCGGAGGGGTTAACTACTATAGTCCCTGGATGAAGAAATTCACCAGTGTAAAACAAATTCCGGGAGACAGTCAATCATTGAGTGATAACGTGGTAAATAGCTTTCTTGAAGAGGACGATTATTTATTGATAGCAACGGAGTTTGGCTTAGGAAGATTGAATAAGCAAACCCAATTGTTTACCAATTACTTTCATGAGCCTGACAACCTGAAATCTATGGGGGCAAACGGAGTAATTTGCATTTATAAAGATACATATGGTAATATATGGACAGGAACCTGGAGCGGAGGTCTTAACTTATACAACAGGCATGAGGATAATTTTACAAGGTTTTTACCAGATAAGAATATTACCGGTACCATATCCAATAGGAATGTATTTGCTATAGCACAGGACAAAAAAGGAATTTTATGGGTGGGCACGAATGGCGGAGGGCTAAACAATTACAATTACAAAACAAAGAAATTTAAGTATTATATGCCGGAACGTGACAATTCGTCAAGTATTTATCACAATGCAGTGAATGATATATGTGCCACATCCAATGGTGAATTGTACATATCCACCTATCATTCTCTTGATTTATTTGATTATTCTACCGGGAAATTCACTCACTATATATACAACGATAAAGATACAACAAGTATTACAGATGGTAATCTTCTGGATATTTTTGAAGACAGCAAGCAAAATTTATGGGTTGGTACAACAAGGGGTTTGAACTATTTTAACAGAGAAGATCAGATTTTCATTCACTATACAACAGATGACGGATTGCCAAGCAATACCATTCAGGCGATACTGGAAGACGATAGGGGAAATTTATGGCTGAGTACTAACAATGGTATATCGAAATTCATTCATGGTACTCTGCTACCTGCTACACCGGAATTTATAAATTTTTCATCCAATGATGGTTTGCAAGGAAATGAATTCATCAGGCGCTCAGCCCTGAAAAGTAGTTCAGGTGCTCTGTATTTTGGAGGTTCAAATGGATTTACATATTTTCACCCCGATAGCATAGTTGAGAATCCTAATCCCCCGATTATTGCATTAATAGAGTTCCAGTTATTTGGAGGTATTGATGAGCAGAAACTCAACTCAATATTAGGGGGAAAGGATGTGAATCTTGTGGATAAAATTGTACTTTCTTTTCAGCAGTCGGATTTCATCATTAAATATGCTGCTCTGAATTATTTAAGCTCTGATAAGAATACCTATCAATATAAGCTTGATGGATATGAGAAAGAGTGGCACAATATTGGACACCAGAGATCAGCAACATATACCAACATTCAACCAGGAAAATATACATTCATAGTCAGAGGAACCAACAACGATGGTATATGGAGTGAACAGGCAAAAAAACTCAGAATTATTATTAAGCCTCCCTGGTGGAAAACCCTGGTATTTCGTGTCTTGCTTGTCGTGTTTATTATAACATTGGTAATAAGCTTTTACAAAGTTAGGTTTACATTATTAGAGAAACAAAAACGTTTACTGGAAACAATGGTGAGAGAGCGTACGACGGAATTGTCAGGAGTAAATGCATTGCTTGAAAAGCGACAGGAAGAAATCTCATTGCAGAATGAAGAACTAGAAAAACATAGAAATCACCTGGAACAACTTGTGGGAAAACGAACAGAACAATTGGAAGCTGCCCGAAATGTGGCTGAAGCCTCAGATAAGCTCAAATCTGCTTTTCTGGCAAATATGTCACATGAGATAAGAACACCTATGAATGCTATCGTTGGATTTGCATCCATGTTGAAAGATGATGATATTCCTGCTGAAGAGAAAGAAGAGTTTATAGACATTATAACCAGCAATAGTCAATCGTTATTGGTATTGATCAATGATATACTTGAGATCTCTCTCATTGAAGCCAATCAGCTTGTTTTAAGCAAAGATCCGTTTAATGCTATAAAAATAATGGAAGAACTGGAAGGTTATTTTAAAATAAAGGATAGCAAAAATTTAGAGATTACTTTCATTAATAAAGAATCCAGAAAGGAATTGGTATTTCATAATGACAAAACAAGATTCAGGCAAATTATATCAAATTTAATAAGCAATAGCTATAAATACACGGAAACCGGATCGATACAATTTGGATATAAGATTTTGGAAAATGAAGTGGAATTTTTTATTACAGATACCGGCATAGGCATCAATGCATCTGAATACAAGAGAATTTTCGACTATTTTCATAAGATTGATAAAGGAGATAACAGATTGTATCGGGGTGCAGGGATTGGCTTATCCATATGCAATAAGCTTGTTGAGTTAATGGGAGGAAAGATATGGCTGGATTCCAAAATAGGAAAAGGAACTACTTTTTATTTCACCCTACCTTATTATGAAACAACAAGTTTACGGGTCACTCCAAAAGAACCGGAAGTGAAAATAAAATACAATTTGGATGGCTTTACTATCCTTATTGCTGAAGATGAAGTTACCAATTATCAATTGCTGAACAGGATCATAAAACCTACTAAAGCAAAAATATTATGGGCGAAAAATGGTGAAGAAGCTGTGAAAATTACGAATGAAAACAAAAATCTTGAAAAATTTGTGGTCTTAATGGACATCAAAATGCCTATAATGGATGGAATTACGGCCAATGAAAAAATTAAAAAAATAAACAAAAACATTCCGGTAATTGCTGTCACTGCTTATGCCCAGGCAAAGGACAAAGAAGAAATTCTGGGACATAATTTTAATGATTATATTGCGAAACCTATACTTCATGATAATTTGCTTGAAATCATTCTTAAACAAATGAAACAGTAAAATTTCATGTCGCGGTGTTTCCTTATTTTACTCAGGATTAAAGCCATAATTCTATATAATTTATTAACTTACAGCACAGATGGATTAAAGAACAGTATGATAAGGCTACTTATAATTCAAATAATACTGTCATTTGCAATCCAGCTTCACTCTCAGGTATACAACCTTCGTTTCAAACACCTTTCTTCAAAAGAAGGACTATCTCAAAGCTGGGCAAGATGCATTTTTCAGGACAGTTCCGGATTTATGTGGATAGGAACTGCTGACGGATTGAATAAATACAACGGATATGAAATTGTTATTTACCAACCGGAATCAGATAATAAAAAAAGCATTGGAAATGTATCCATAAACGATCTCGCTGGAAAAAGCAGGTATGAGATTTATGTTGCCACCGAGCAAGGGATATTTATTTACAATCAGCATACCGATAATTTTTCCAAATTTCCTTTTCTCAGGCAGAAAATTGTAAACTGCCTATATCCTGATATAAACAACATCATTTGGTTTGGAACAAGTGAAGGTCTGTTTAGGTACAATGAGACCGATAGCACAATGAAATCATTCTTTCACCATCAGGACATTTCATCCAGTCTGAGCGACAATTTCATCCGAACACTGTTCAGAGATTCTGATAATAACCTATGGATAGGGACTATCAATGGATTGAATTTATTCAATGAAAATGATCAATCTTTCATTCGCTATACAAAAACAGAAAGTGCCAATAGCTTATCCGGGACTGATATAAGGACAATACTTGAAGATAAAAAAGGAAGAATATGGGTGGGTAGCGCACAGGGAGGCCTTGATGTTTTTTTAAATGCAAAGGAACGACCTTTGATCGGGGATTTTTTCAGGGTTATGAAAGCCAGTATTCTGGATCTAATGATAGATCAGAAAAACATGTTATGGATAGCCAGAGGTTCAGGAGAAGGATTGGATATCATTCAATTGAACGATTTCAATATCAACAGAAAACCTTCTGTTCAACATTTTGAAAATACCCCCTTTGTCAACTGGACCCTGAGCGATAATTCTATAGCCTGTTTGTTTGAAGACCGGAACACTGATATCTGGATAGGTACTTTTGGAGCAGGTGTAAATTATTTCAGTTATAGGAGCAAAAAATTTCAGATTACAGAACAAATTTCTGATGATGAGAACTCCATAAGCAACAATCTGGTAAACGCCATATTTGAAGAAGAAAAATATGTATGGATAGGAACAGAACGAGGATTGAACAGACTCGATAAAAAAACGGGTTTGTATAAACATTTTAATCACAATGATGATGATCCTAATAGCCTGGGAGCAGATGCAGTGTATAGGATAACAAAAGACATCAGGGGAAATCTATGGATAGGATGCTGGAATGGAGGATTGAATTTATACAATTACAGAACGGAAAAATTTGAGAAGTATTTGCCCGATAATAAGCCGGGATCAATACATGGGGAACATGTATTTTCGATATGTGAAGATTCTCGGGGGTACTTATGGATTGGTACTATGGATGGCGGACTAAACCGATTTGACTACGAAAACGGGACATTCATTAATTTCCTGCATGAGAAAGGCAATGATCGCAGCCTCTTATTCATTGGTGTCAATAAAATTATCTGTACCAAGAGAGGAGAGTTGTTTGTCTCTAATGTCCATGCCTTTGATCAGTACAATTATGAAGGAAACACATTCATACATTATACACATAATCCTGAAGATGACCATAGCATTAATGGAGGGTATATCATATCCATGTTTGAAGATAGTAATCAAAATCTCTGGATAGCAACAAATATGGGGTTGGAGCTTTTTGACAGGGAAAAAAGACAGTTCATTCATTTTACTACTAAAGATGGTCTGCCAAACAATACCATACAAGGGATTCTTGAGGATGGCAAAGGAAATTTATGGCTTAGTACCAACCATGGAATTGCTAAGTTTATTCAAGGATCGAATCCTACAGGCCAGAATTCTTTCAGAAATTATACCATTCATGATGGCTTATGCGCAAATGAATTTGTTAAAAGATCATGTTTTAAAAACAGCCAGGGATATATGTATTTTGGGAGTACACAAGGCTATGTAAAATTTCATCCGGATAGTATCAAAGACAATCCTGTAACATCACCAGTTGTTATTACTGATTTCCAATTGATGGCTGATCGGGACACTATGAATCATGCCCGATATAAAATGCTTGAAGATATCCAGGAAAAAAATACCATTCACCTTTCTTATTTACAAACCGATTTTGTAATAAAATATGCAGCACTGAATTATCTTGATGCGATAAAAAATAAGTACAAATACAAATTACAGGGGTACGAAAACAGTTGGAATGAAGTTGGAAATCAACGTACTGCTACATACACCAATATACAACCGGGAAGATATACTTTTATGGTCTTGGGCTCAGACAACGATGGTGTATGGAATAAGACACCTGCCTTGGTTAAAATAGTAATTCATCCTCCATGGTGGCGAACCATGGTTTTTTTAGTTGGTGCATCAATTTTTGTTTTTCTTCTAATCGTCTATCTGGTTCGTCTGAGAATTCAGAATTTTAAAAAGCAAAAACGAATTTTAAAAGCAAAGGTAGCCCAACGCACAGAAGAACTTTCAAAAGTCAATTCACTTCTTAAAGAAAGACAGGAAGAAATTTCCTGTCAAAATGAGGAACTTGAAAAACACAGACACAAACTGGAACAGCTTGTTGAAGAGCGCACTACTGAATTGAATTCAGCAAAGAAAAAAGCAGAAGAATCGGATAGACTGAAATCCTCTTTTCTTGCCAATATGAGCCATGAAATACGTACTCCCATGAATGCCATTGTAGGCTTTTCTGCCCTTTTGGATGATATGGAACTGAAAGAAGTTGATAAGAAAGAATACCTGGATGTAATAAAAAGCAATAGTGATACATTGTTGACGTTAATTAATGATATTCTCGATATTTCACTAATAGAAGCAAACCAACTTACAATAAGCAAAGAGGTTTTTGACATAAATGCAGTGTTATCAGAATCAGAGAAGCTGGCACTACTCAATAATAGAAACAATTTGAAGATCATTTTTCAACCCGGTTCACAAAAGAAGACTTACAATGTGTATAACGACCCAATCCGATTTAAACAAATAATTAATAACCTTCTGAACAATGCGCTTAAATACACTGAGAAAGGACATATCATCTTTGGGTATGAAATAGAGGACAAGCTTCTTCAATTTTATGTTTCTGATTCGGGAATTGGCATGAGCAAGCCGGATATTGAAAATGCTTTTAATCCTTTTTATAAAGTTGAAACGGCGAGTTCGAAATTATACAGAGGCACCGGAATTGGCTTATCGATAACAAAAAATCTGGTTGAACTTATGGGGGGTGACATATGGGTGGAATCTAAATTGGGTAAAGGGACCAGCTTTTATTTTAACCTGCCAGTAGCAGACAATATGATGAGTGAGAATACCTCCGAAGAAATTCCTGCAAAAGGCAATTACAATTTTAGTAAGGCCACTATACTTATTGCTGAAGACGAAGACACAAATTTTAGTCTGTTGGAGAGCATATTAAAACCTACTTCAGCAAAATTAATAAGAGCGTATGATGGCAAAGAAGCCCTGGATTACATACAAAATCAGCCGGAAATAAAAAATTGCATTGTACTCATGGATATCAAGATGCCAAAAATGGATGGCATTGAAACGCAGAAAAGAATAAAAATCATCAACAGTAAAATACCAGTAATTGCTGTCACTGCATATGCTCAGGCATCGGATAGAAGCAGGTTTTTAAGGCATAATTTTGATGATTATATTTCGAAACCTATGTACGCTGATAAGTTATTGAAGATGATAGATGTCTACTACAAAAATGAATAATCAGGTAGGGGCAATGAACACAATTGTTTTATGCAACCACTGCTTCAACATGAATTACAAGCTAATGTTATTTACCGTTTATCCAATGTACAATTTTGTCAGAGAAGGGTTTTGTTGATGACTTAAAATGTGCAACTAGCTTGCCGTTTTCATCTACCAAAAACTTATTGAAATTCCACGAAACTTTTGCATTAAGAACACCATTTTCAGATTTTTTTGTGAGCCATTGATACACGGGATGTATGTTTTGACCTTTCACCGAGATCTTATCCATCATAGGAAAAGTAACTCCGTAATTTACTTTGCAAAAGGATGCAATTTCTTCGTTGGTACCTGGTTCCTGGTTCATGAAATCGTTGGATGGAAATCCAATGATAACAAAATCCTTATTTCCATATGTTTCATATAGCTTTTGAAGATCGGTATACTGAGGTGTAAAGCCACATTTTGAAGCCGTGTTCACAATAAGAACTTTTTTTCCTTTCAATTGAGCCATATCAAAATCTTCTCCATACAAGGATTTTACTGTAAAATCATACAATGATTTTGTTTGTCCAGCTAGTGTCATAGATATGAAAAATGAAGTAAGTAATAAAATATTTCTTCTCATGGTTATATGCATTTGTATTATTGTATAAACAATTCAGCTTTGAGAATGTTTCATTGAAGATCAGGAGAAAATACATAAAAAACCAGGTTTTTTTATGCAACTTTAAAACAAAATATCTTTTTATGAGACCAAAGATTATGAATTACTATTGTATGAAAAAGCATATTCTGTTTTTCATTCTTATGGCATCTTTTTCAATATCCGGTGCACTGAATGGACACTCTCAGGTACTGTATGATCCTGTTGTGGAAATAGTGGATCAGGGCTTTAATTTCATTGAGGGCCCGGTATGGAAGGAAGGCGTTGGATTATTATTTAGCGATATTCCGGATAGTACAATCTATGTATGGACAGCGGAATCGGGTACGGAAGTTTACCTGATTCCAACGGGAAAATCGAATGGTCTGGCGTTGGATGATGAAGGAAATCTGATCATGTGTCAGCATTTCGATCGTCAGCTTGGCAAATACCTTGAGGGAATTGGAATTTCACCTCTGGCAACTCATTACCAGGGGAAAAGGCTCAATAGTCCGAACGACCTGGTTATAAAATCGGATGGTTCCATATTTTTTACTGATCCGCCTTTTGGCTTGAATGATGAAGGTGGAACGCCGGAACTAAGCTATTCAGGTATATACCGTTTGTCTTCCGAAGGCGATCTGCAATTGCTTGATAGCACTCTGAATTATCCCAATGGCATTGCCTTTTCATTGGATGAAAGCAAATTGTATGTCACAGAATCGGATGTGGCAGATGTATATGTGTGGGATGTGGTTGCTGACAACACAATCGCCAACAAAACTTTGTTCTATGATATTCCGGGGCAGTGGGGTGACGGGATGAAAATCGATGAAGAAGGTTATTTGTATGTAACAGGACCTATAGGAGTATGGATCTTTGCCCCTGATGGAAGTTTAATTCAGAATGTGAATGTGGGAACTTCAGCATCGAATTGCAATTGGGGTCCGGAAGAGGAACCGACTCTTTACGTAACATCTAATAGTACTCTGTATAAGATATCAAACAGGCCGGAGGATCCAAACTCATTGAACTTACAGAGCTCAAACCCAGAAACGAATCTTGCATTGTATACTCCAAGGCCTAATCCTTTTCATGATTTGACTACCATTCCATTTTATCTTGAAAATACGACTGAAATTAAACTAAGTGTTTTTGATGCAAACGGCAGGGAAATTTCCACTTTGGCTGAGGGTCCGTTTGCAAATGGTTTGCATACGATAGATTGGAAAACCAGTGGATTGTCCAGTGGTGTCTATTTTATTGTTCTTGAATCAAATCGTGATACTCTGGTAAAACAATGCATAATACACGAGATATCAGAGGGCAGTTAAAAAATACTTTTCTCATACCATTGCTAAAACCCGGCAATTTGTTTATCCCTATTTCAAATCAAAACTCCAATAACTAATTACACAATAACCTAACAAGCTATAAACCAAACAGACTACAAACTCTAAACTCGAAACTCTAAACTCTAAACTCTAAACTTTTCTCCTTATCCATTTCTTACCGTTTCAATGAAAGCTTCAATGTTCTCGGTTTTAACACCCGGAGGCATGCCTCCTCCACAGGAATAAATTACTCTCGACTTGTCTTTCATTCCATTGACCAGGTCCCGGGTAGATTTTCTGACATCATCAGGCGAACCTCCTGCCAAAACATCACGTGGAGGAATATTACCCAGCATGGTAATTTTGTTTCCGGTGAGTTCTTTAAGCTCGTTCAAATCAGATTCAAATTCCATGTTGAAGATGTTAATCCCAATTTCAGGAAGGTATTTAATTGAGGAAGTATATCCTGCATCGTTGTGAAAAAATTTTATGCTCACATCTTTATCGTACAGACGTTTCAGATAGGGGAGTCCAAATTGCCTAAATTCTTCTTCTCCAACAAAACCAATAATGTCATCTAGCATCATAATGCCATCAATGCTTGGAAAAGTTTGTTTTTGAAGATCGTGCCATGTATCCAGGTAGTCAGTGATTATGGTAAGCAACTGATGAGTTTCATCCGGATTCATCATCATGGTTGTAAGGAATTCAGTTGTTCCCATCAGATAAGACGCTATATTTAAAGGTCCCCGTGAAACTGAAAATCTTATTTTATAACCTATGTCCTCAATTTTTTTCTGATTTAATTTCAGCCGGTTTAAAATAAAAGGAGCCAGTCCGTCGGTTTCCGGATTAGGAACTGGCATATTAATGATGTCTTCCACAGAATGGATTGTTTTATGAGCATGAGGAAACTCGTTGGGAGGAAAAGTACCACGAGAGCCAAACGCAGAAGGTTCACTGCACATCCCATACTCCGACCAGAATGATGGAAAATACATGACGTCTGGAAAGGTGTCAATGGCTTTTTTGTTGGCATTAAACCATATTTCATCATTTGAAAAATAATCCATGATGGTTATGCCTGCCCAGTTGGGTAACCAGGGACAATCGATTACAAATCCAATAGGAAGAGGATCCAGGATTTTCCCGTTTACAATATCCTTAAGGTCTTTCCACTGTTTGTCTGTCATAGCTTCAACTTTTTTATTAAACTTTCTAAAGATAATAATTTATTGCAAGGTCTTTATAGTACAGACTATATGGATTTTTAGAAATCTTAAATTATTGCTATCAAAGATCACGATGTATCACGACCCTACTATGTCTATACCAGCATATTATGACAGAGAATGAATAGTAAGAACACCATACATGGTGTCCGAAAAACTACCAATCATCCTACATGGTGCCCGAAAATCCCACCAACATCATTTTTGATGTCCGGGAACCATTAAATTCTATATTGAATTCATATGCCTGTACCCTGCCAGGGTCTTACCGTGATTTACCAGCTTCCCCCGGCACCACCGCCACCAAATCCGCCTCCTCCAAATCCTCCGAAGCCTCCGCCACCTCCTCCGCCAAAACTGCCTTTTCCTGAAGAAAAGCTGCCCCAGCTGCCTTTATGGCCTGAGCCTGAGCCAAGCATTGTCAGCAATACCCAAAATGGAATGTTTTTTCCGATGGTCTTGCTTCTGGATTTTCTTGCTCCGGCAATGATATTGGCAAATACAAAGAAGAGAATGGCGATGGCAATGAATCCACCGGTTTTGTTATTACCCGATGTGCGTTTCTGGTATTCCTTTGCAGTAAACTCACCAAGACTAAGTTGCATCATAACAGACACAGCTTTATCGATACCCTCAGAATACTTACCTTGTCTGAATGAAGGCAGTACCTCGTTTTCAATTATCCGTTTTGTAATGGCATCGGGGATCACTCCTTCCAGTCCGTATCCGGTGGCTATAAAAACTTCACCTTTTGAATCAGATGTCTTCTCTTTGATAAGAAAAACAATCCCATTATCAAATCCCTTTTGCCCGACTCCCCATTGATGACCTATTTCGGTGGCCACCATTGCTTTGTCTTCTCCATGAAGGCTTTTGAGTGTTACAATCACCATCTGTGTGGTGGTTTTGTTGCTAAAATCAACCAGTTTGTTTTCCATCTGCTGAGCCTCATTGCCGGAAAGCATGCCTGCCAGATCATTCATAAGTCGGGGAGGGGAAGGCTTTTCAGGAATCCAGGTTGCCCTTACACCAAACAGGATAATGCATAAGAAAAATAGTATGGAAACAAATTTTTTCATGGCATTTATTTTTTTCCGAATGAAATATCATTTTTCAGTTCATTCACATCATCTTCCTGGTATGGAAAATACTCCTTAAGCGCTTTGCCGGTCATTTCGATGCCTTCAACTAAAGCTTCAAGGAATTTAGATTCTTTAAAGTATGAAGCCATGTTTTCCTTTATTTTGTCCCAGAAATTATCGGGAGTAGCGGCATGAATACCGGCATCACCAAGTATGGCAAATTTTCTGTCGATAAGAGCTAGGTAAATAAGAACCCCGTTTCGTTTTTCGGTTTCGTGCATTTTTAACTTCCCGAAAATGTAGGAGGCACGATCCAGTACCTCTGCAGAACATTTGTTTTCAAGGTGCACTACAATCTCGCCGGAAGTATTTTTTTCAGCCGCTTGAATGGCTTCCAATATTCTGCCTTTTTCCTCTTCGGAAAAAAACGATTCTGCTTTTTTCATGGGAAGATTTCAGATTAAAATTCAACGGTTGGTGCAATTTCTGCTCCTTCCTGTGATTCAAAGTATGGTTTTTCAGGAAATTTGAAGATGATATTCCTGGGAAACATTTTAACAAAGCGGTTATAGTCTCCCACTGTTGTATTGAATCGTTGCCTTTCAACAGCAATTCTGTTCTCCGTACCCTCCAGTTGAGCCTGTAACTCAAGGAAATTCTGGTTGGCTTTCAGCTCGGGGTATCTTTCAACCACGACCATAAGTCGGGATAGGGCAGAAGACAATCCATCCTGTGCCTGTTGAAACTGACTGAAGGTATTTGCATCCAGGTTGTTTGCATCTATATTTATCGACGTAGCTTTGGCCCTGGCTTCTATCACCTGGATAAGTGTTTCCTTTTCGAAGTCGGCATATCCTTTCACGGTATTCACGAGGTTGGGGATAAGATCTGCTCTTCGCTGGTATACATTTTCAACATTCGACCATTGTTGAGCAACATTTTCCTGATGGCTTATCATCCGGTTGTAATTTGATTTATAATATGCAAATCCGATGATGGCAAGAAGGACGATAAATCCAATAATGCCTGCAATGACTATTA
>CAYQDZ010000068.1:0-13294 GCA_964416375.1 uncultured Bacteroidales bacterium | reverse complement strand
GTACGTTCACCATTTTTTAAGTATACCGGTCGTAACATCAACTCGTAAGAATCTTCTTCTTTAAAAAGTGTATGATTATCCATTGCCATTGAGAAATTAATCAGGTCTGAGAGTGTGGATTTACATTCATTGGATTTTTCTCTCTCAGAATTAGCAAGGCATTGAGTTTGTTTCATACTCAGCGGTTTGGCAATAGATGATTTCATTACAGAAGAAAGATCCTTTTCTGAAACAGTTTCAATAATTTTTACAAGCAATTCAAACCGTTTCGAATTGTAATTATAAATTGTCCCTGACTCATATTCAGAAGTGTGTGATAAAAGATCTTTAATCTTTACGGTTTTTAACTCAGGATCATGAATACCATATTTATTCACATAATCCTGAATACTTACTTTCTCTTTTTCGGCAAGCTGCATTATAATACTGCTGGTAAACATATTAGCCATATCTCCGACAGGCAATGTCTGATCAACAGACAATCCTTTCTCATTTAGCTTAAGAATATCTTTGTTTGTTACAATGGCATAACAATAGGAATCAATATCTAAATCATCTGCTATTGCAGAAATCTGTTTATCAAATTGTTCAAGTTGTTTTTCATCTGGAATTTCCGAGGGCCCAGTTATTTTTTCCGGATTACAACTACTTATACCTAGTAAAATCAGGAAAATAAAAAGAATCTTTGTTGTACTAGATATACCTTTTATCTGTCTCATATTTTTAGTTTTTTGTTAAATATTATTCATACCTCAATGCCTCCACCGGATTTCTTCTTGCTGCTCTCCAGCTCTGCCAGCTCACCGTTAGCAATGAAATTCCCAATGCCAGTAGCCCCGCCAATGCGAAAATCCACCAGCTCAATTCAGCTTTATAGGCGAAATTTTCTAACCATTTATTCATTAAGTACCAGGCGAGGGGAGTGGCAAATATAAAAGCAATTATTACCCATTTTATAAATTCTCTATTGAGTAGAGCTAATACTTCCGAAGTACGGGCACCGTTTACTTTACGGACACCTATCTCCTTGATACGTCGTTCCATCACGAATAGCGATAATCCGAATAATCCTAATATGCAAATTGTAATGGCCAGCACCATGAAATAGCTGAAAATCGTTCTGGTGTAAGTTTCCGATTGATACAATCGTTCAAACCGCTCGTCAACGAATTGGTATGAGAAAGATGTGCCCGACACATTATATTTCTGCCATTCTTTCTCGATAAAGGCAATGGTGTTATTTATATTCGATGGAGAAATTCGAATAGATACGCGAGTGTAACTTGATAAATCGGAATATAGGATTATTGGAAAAACAACATTATGCAGCGATTCGTAATTGAAATCCTGAATTACTCCAACTACCTTCCCATTTGTTCCACCGTATCTGATAAACTGTCCTATCGCAGCTTCAGGGCTTTCCCAACCTATTTCTTCAACTGCTATTTGGTTAATCAGGTATTCAGTTTCTCCCGTTTTCTTATTACTAATGTTATTGCCTGCAATAAGGTTAATCTCATAGGTTGGAAGAAAATATTCATCAATTCGCACATTGGCCATCCTAAAACCAAGGGATTCCATTTCCCCGTTCTTAATTACTCTTGCTTCATTACTATCGTCGAGTTGTTGCGATGGAATCCTTTTTGAACCCGATACACTGATGATGTTTGGGTTTTGAGTCAACTCCTGTCGAAACACATTGAGTTTTTCGATCAGATATTGAGAAGCATTCATAGTGATTACATTTTCTTTGTTAATCCCAAGGTTTTTATTACGAAGAAAATTTAATTGTTTGCTTACCGTCAGAAAAGACATGATTAGGACAATGGAAACAAAAAATTGAAATACCACCAGTATGTTTCGGAAGGACATCTTTCCGGGAATTGAATTTTGCACCTTACTTAATACTGACATTTTATTCGACAAGGTGAACAAGGCTGGATATAATCCCGACACTATGCCGATGAAAATAGAAAGAATAAAAAATCCTAGTATCAGAAATATGTTTTCGTTGAAATTAAATGAAAGGATGCTGTTAAAAACCTGATCGAATCGAGGAAGCGAAATTGAAACAATTACAAGCGCTATTACCAATGAAAGGATGCAAAATATTACCGATTCAAGGATCAACAGGCTGGCAATTCTACTTCGTTTGGCACCTGCTATCTTTCTAATTTGAATTTCTTTCACCCGTTTGGTGTAAATGGCCGTATTCAGATTCATGTAGTTAATACTCCCCAGGAATAGAATCAATAAGGCGATGGACGAAAGAATGTAGATATACGAACGGTTTCCATACCAGTTAAAATGAATGTCAGTTAGTTTTTCCATCCTGATTTTTGTCCAGGAGGTGCCATTGTCAAATTGTTTGTTAATAAATGCATCGAGCCTTGCATCTAACTCTTTTGGAGGATGCTGCATTTGGGCAAATGTTTCGTAATTATTACTACCCCAATCATTCATCTCATTTTCGCTAACGGCAGATACATAGGTGGAGAATGAAATAAATATTTCTGGATGAAAGTGGCTATTTCCTTCCCAGTCTTTGAAAGTTCCGGTAATAACTAAATTGTATGTGTTCCCATAGTCATCGGAAAATTCCATGGCATTGCCAAGAGCATTTTTGCCTTCAAAATATTTTTTAGCAATGCTTTCAGAGACTACAGCCGTTAGCGGTTCCTCAAGCAAATTGGTACCTAAAGGCAATCCATCAAATGTGAACATTTTCAAAATATCAGGTTCGGCAAAGCAAACATCAGGCTCAATGATTTTTTGACTGTTTAATGAGAAAAGCATTCCCGTGTGGCTTACCCGGGCAATATTTTCAATTTCCGGGAACTCATCTTTCAATAAGGGTGCAATTGGTGGTGCAACATAAGGGAGATGAAGGTTTTCCGTTCCGTCCGTATCGTAAAAATAACGGTGTATCCTATAAATATTATCGGCATTTTGATGGAGCCTGTCGTAGCTCAACTCATTTTTAATCCAAAATGTGATGAAAATAACACAGACAAAACCGATTACCAACCCAATGCTATTGATGGAGGTGTACAATGGATTTTTTTTAACCGATCGTACTAAATTTTTTATAAACCTTTTCATAGTATAAAGTTGTTTTATATTTTTCTATTCATATCGTAGAGCTTCGGCCGGATTCCTTGTTGCTGCCCTCCAGCTCTCAAGTTTAATCATGACCCCTAAATCCCTTAAAGATGACTTTCTAATTCCAAACTTCGATGAGCGCATATGTTTTTAATGTCATCAATTACTTTTTCCATATTATTTTCAATTTCTTCATTTTTGAAGCGGACAACCTTTATTTCCAATATATCTAATTCAGCCTCTCTTCCAATGTCATATTCTTTTTGTTCTTTCGACTTATGAATATCACCATCAATTTCAATTACTAATTTTAATGGGTGACAATAAAAGTCTGCAATAAATCTATCAATCGGGTGTTGAGCTCTAAAGCGTAAGTTCAACATTCTTTTTCCCCTTAAGTACTCCCAAAGTTTCGTTTCTGCTACAGTCATGTTCTTCCTTAGCAAATTAGCTCTCTCAAAGATTATTGGGGAGGCATTATAAAACATCGAAACCTGATCACTGATACTCATTCTATCATAAGTTAAGCCCCTTTAGGGGTTTGGGGTTTATATTCATAGTTCCTAATAAATTCACTCATACCTCAATGCCTCCATCATACCTCCGGTTTGATCTCTGCTCTCCTCACTATTTGTATCGGAGGGCTTCGACGGGATTCCTCGTCGCTGCCCTCCAACTCTGCAGAGTTTTGATACCCATAAATTATTCCCTTTGGTCATGAGATCGCTTCGCTAAGTTCCCTAAAGGGGACCTTACATGTAGTGCTTGTTTGTCATTATTGTTCTTTTATCATTTTTTTAAAAGTTCCAATCTTTTTAATTGGTAGTTCCCAGCTCTCCCTTTGGGTGTTCCTTGAGCCTTGCCGAAAGGGGCTAGGGGGGTACTACTCCTCAAATCGTACTTTTATATTTCCTCCTGAAGCACTCATGTAAACCGGAATTCCACCATTATTCATTGTTCCTTTTACACGGTCTTTTTCTGCTTTTCCAGAGAAATTATTTAACTCAATACTAACTTTACCTGAACTCAAATCCAGATCAAGTCCTAGCTCATCACCATTTTGGATTATTGCATCAACACCACCTCCACTAGATTTCAGGTAGATTTCCTTACTTAAGTTACTGATGTTAGCACGGACTGAACCACCGCTTGATGTAGCTTTTACATACCCGCTTTCTCCGTTTACACTCACACTGCCACCGCTACTACCAGCATCCACATCGCCATGAATATTATTTAGTTTTACACCTCCACCTGAACTATGTGCATAGACATTTCCATTTGCTTCATCTAAAGAAACGATACCACCACTTGAACTTAAGTGAATATCTCCGTTGTGATTTGCTGCATTAACGCTACCACCCGATGATTTTGCTTTAGTGGTTCCTGAAGTGTTTTCCAACTGCACTGAACCACCACTACTTGAAAAATTATGTGTACCTGAAACACCTGAGACTTTTAATCCACCACCACTTGATGATACATTACAAGACATTTCTTGTGGTACTATAATAGTTAAGGAAATGCCTGTATTATTCCATGAAATAAAATTTGTTTTGCGTTTGGCATTTGCTGTAATTACTGAACCATTTTTCTCTATCTCTAAATCATAATTTTCCAGTACATCATCTACTTTAGGATCTGAAGGAGATAGAACTTCTCCATTTTTTCTGATATAAAGTTCGATTACTACTTTATTTTCATCATGAGTTTTAACTACAATGCTTCCGCCAGATGATTTGGCATTCAGAATACCTGGTTCATTTAGTTCAAAGGTTTTTGTTCTGGTAGGAGTTTTATTGTCCTGGGCAAATCCAATAAAAGAAAACAGTGTCATTAACAATGCAATTGTTAAGTACATTTTTACATTAATTTGATTTTTCATAGTAAGTTTTTTTAGTTTTTGAATAAACCCTCAATTCCTTTTGGCAAGCGTTCGACTGAGCTTACGCCGAAGTCTTAAGGAGCACCTAAAAGGGTCTTTTTTAACAATGTTTTTTCTGTCTTAGCTCTCAATTAAAGCATTTTATAGAATTATATCATTCGAATTCAGTAGCTCCTAACTCCCTTTAGGGGCTACTCATATCTCAGTGCCTCCACCGGGTTCCTTCTAGCTGCAATCCATATTTTGAATCCTGTTGAAATAACTACCATAATAAAGGCCAAAAAACCACCCAATAAAAAAATATCTACAGTAAGCTTAATCTTCATAGTGAAGGTTGACAAAAAACCCATTCCACCCATGTAACTTAAAGGTGCAGATATAATAAACGCGATTAATAACTTTCTTACAAATCCTTTTGAAAGTTTCCATACCACCAGGCTTGTACTCGCTCCACACACTTTTCTAATACCAACTTCTTTGTTCTTTCTTTCAGAAATGAAGAACGAAAGTGCGAAAAGTCCTAACATGGCATTAAAAATTATTATTATAGTGAATACACTAATAAAAATGCCGGTAGCCTGAAATGATTTCCCAAATTCAAGCACCATATCGTTGTAGTACTTGAGGTTAATGGGTTCATCGGGATTTGCCTTGGCAAGCACATCTTCAATGTATTCATGAGCTCTTTCTCTTTGCTGAGGATTTACACGAATTAAAAGATAATTACTCTTATTTCCTGATTCTGTCATTAGCAAAGGCATTCGTTCCATAATAGGGGGAACAGCAATATAATCATCCGTAACTCCAACAATGGTATATTCTTTTCCATGAATTTGTACTTGTTCTCCCAACGGATTTTCATACCCCAACGATTCTTTGGCTAATTTATTTATTACCACTCCATTGGTTTTATCTGTTTGAAAATCATCGGAGAAAAACCTTCCTGTTGTCATGCTTATATCAAACACTTTTAAATAATCCTTTTCTCCATTTAGAACATTAGCCATTTCCTGGTTTTCGTCATTTTTCCATTCACTTGTCATGGAAACATTTGCTCCCGGCAACCCTTGTCCCCACGAAACCATTTTTATAGAAGGATCTTTCAACAATTCTTCTTTAACAGTGTGTAAATCACCCCAGGCCCAACCATCCATACATACAACATCCTCGGCATTAAATTTCAGCAAGTCTTGATCAAACATATGGTTAACCTGCTTTTGGGTTATAATAATAAACTGGATAAGAAGAATGGCAATAACAAATTGAGTAGTAACCAACATATTGCTTAATCCACTCATTTTTAACAATCCATTTGAATTACCACGCATCAATGAAATTGGCTTCACTTTCATTGATTTTAATGCGGGATAAAAGGATGACAACAATACAGTTAAGGTTAACACTGAAATAATTCCCAACAAAATTGGTCCATTGATGGAAAACTTTATTTGTGTATCCATTAAACTATTAAAATGTGGAAGTACGAGGAACAGTATTAGCAACGCCAGTATAAAACTT
This sequence comes from uncultured Bacteroidales bacterium, assembly GCA_964416375.1. Classification (GTDB taxonomy): domain Bacteria; phylum Bacteroidota; class Bacteroidia; order Bacteroidales; family UBA10428; genus UBA10428. Next base: position 6,789 of record CAYQDZ010000068.1, on the reverse strand, counting down.
AATACGGTGGCTAACACCGATTCCGCAAGAAATTGTAATATGATATATTTCTGGTTGCTTCCAACTGTTTTTTTGATTCCAATTTCTTTAAACCGTGTTGAAAACAATACTGTTTGACTATTAATAAAATTAAACAGGGTAATAACCAGGGCAACAATTCCTCCAATTAACAGTGCCAGAAAATTTGCCTTGCTGTTTTGAGTAATATTCTCATGCAAATGCATACGTTTTATAGGTACCAGATAATAATTAACATTTACTATTTCAACTGGAATATCTATGGTGGATGCAATTTTTGCATTTAGTTTGGTTACATCGGTACCTTTTGTAAGTAAAGTATAAATACCGTATTCAGTACTCCAATACTCATCTGGATGCATATTTAAATCATAAGCAAGTTTAAATGGAAGTATAAACGAAACATTCATATGTGTGTTCGACGGAAAATCTTTATAAACACCTGTAATGGTATAGGTTTTTTGTTTCCCTCGTATACCAATTTTCAGTGTTTTTCCTAATGGCCTTTCTGAATCAAAATATTTTCGGACCATTCTTTCGGTCAGGGCAATTTCATCGGGTCCAACGGGTTTACCACCTTCAGTAAAGTTAAAGCTCAGGATATCAAAGATAGATTCTTCAGCCAACAAAATATCTTTCTCTTGAACGGGTTTATTATCCTTAAAGACAATACCACTTGTTGCTTTGGTCCGGGCAATTTTTTCAATCTCCGGGCAAGCTTTTGTTAAATCTTCTTTTGCAATACCGAAGGTTTCATGAATTTTTTCAAAACTTCCAAATTTTCCGAGTGTGTAAACACGGCTAATTCGATCGGCCTTATCGTGGCAAGCTTCATATGTTAATTCGTGATAGGCAAAAATGATGGCCAGCACTGCACAACTTAACCCAAGAGTTAGCCCAAATATATTTATTCCGGAAACGACTTTATTTTTCAATAAATTCCGAAGTGCTGTTTTAAATAAAATTTGCAACATGTTTTTTTTCTTTTTAATTAATATAATTAAGGCTTTTACTTTATAAGATTCCAGGCTATTCATACCTCAATGCCTCCACCGGATTTCTTCTTGCTGCTCTCCAGCTCTGATCCTCCTACTTTTACCCCTAAATCCCCTAAAGGGGACTTTAGAACTCTTTTCTCCGGGCAATACATGTCTGTTTAATCTCATTTAGCACGTTATTAATATTATTTTCAATTTCTTCATTTGTAAAACGTATTACTTTGATTTCCCATTTATTCAATTCAGCTTCTCTTCCGGTATCATATTCCTTCTGATCTGCTGATTTATGAATTCCACCATCTATTTTAATAACCAGTTTTAACGGATGACAATAAAAGTCTGTAATAAAAGTTTCAGTTGGATGTTGCGCTCTGAATCTTAGGTTTAACATTTTCTTTCCACTTAGCTGCTCCCATAATATCTTTTCTGATCGAGTCATATTATCCCTTAAAGATTTTGCTCTTTCAAAAATCTTTGGAGAGGCATTATAAAACATCGTTACGTTCTCACTAATACTCATGTTATTCTTAATTTAAGCCCCTTTAGTGGTTTGGGGTGTAAAATTCATAATTCCTAATTCATCATTCATCATTCGTAATTCATAATTTAATCATTCATACCTCAATGCTTCCACCGGATTCATTCTTGCAGCCCGCCAGCTCTGCCAGCTTACCGTTATGAGAGCAATACCTAAAGCAATTAATCCTGCAAGAACAAAAATCCACCAGCTGATTGTTATCCGGAAGGGATAATCTCTGAGCCAGATTTTTACTATGTAGTAAGCTATTGGTGTTGCAATACCAATAGAGGCCAACAGCCAACTCACGAATGTTTTATTTATGCTTACTAATATGTCGGCAGACCGGGCACCATTTACTTTTCTTACTCCTATTTCTTTTATCCGCTGATTAATCAACAAAATGGTTAAGCCAAATAGACCCAGGGACGAAATCAGGATGGCAATTATTGAGGCTAATCCAACAATTTTGCTCCAGCGCTCCTCTTCATAGTATCGTTTGCCAAGCTCTTCATCCCAGAAGGTGTAACTGAGCTCAGTGCCGGGAGCTACTTTTCGGTAGCTTTTTTTAATATGGGCAATTACACTGGATAGCTGATCAGGGTGAAATCTGACTAAAAGGCTGTAGAAGCCATTTCCCCAATTGGTTCGGGTAAACAGCATAGCCGGTTTAAGTTCTTGTCTGCAATCGCTAAAGTAATAATCGTCCACTACTCCGATAATTGAAAAATCTGTTTCCCCAAAACCATAGGTTTGACCAATGGGATTATTCTGGATTCCAAAAGCCTCTATAAATGTAGAATTAACAATCATTGCTCTATCTCCTGCTTGTACATTGTGAAATGAAAAATTTCTTCCATGTATCAATTGAAGGTCTATGGTGGGAAGATATTTTTCATCAACCTTAAAGCGGTTCACCTGGATTTGTTCACCATTACCTTTGTCAACATAGTTAATGGAACTACCATTCATAAAGTTTCTGGCACATAATGTTTGATTTATTACACCCGGATTTTCTTCCAGTAAGTTGCGAAAGATCATTTTCTGATCATTCTTTATGTTCTCGACATTTATATCAATTATATTTTCTGAGGTTAGTCCAAGTGATTTGTTTTTGAGGTAATTAGACTGTCGAACGATCGAGATAGTAATGATGATGAGGATTATTGACAGGCTGTATTGAAAGGAAACAAAAAGTTGTGTTAGCATTCCTTTTTTACCGGCAGTTAATTTTTTGCCTACTAACTGGTTTGGATTTATATTAGAGAACACCAGCACAGGTATTGTGCTTGTAAAAACCACCACAATAAGGAAGGCAAGCGTTATAAAAATGATAATTCCCGGTAATTTAATTAGCTCAGTGAAGATCTCTATTTGCGCAATTCTATTTATGTTTTGAAGGAAGATGAGGAACAGTCCTGCCCCAAATATAAAGGCCACAATTGTCAGTACGAATCCTTCAGAAAAGAAAATTGCAAAAATGTTAGATCTTCGGGCTCCCATAGCTTTTCGCACACCTACTTCTCCCATTTTTTTCAGAGCTTGTCCCAAGGATAACAAAGTATAATTACTACATGCTATGATCAATATTAATATTCCTATGCTTATCAGGATAGCTGAATTTCTGCGACTGCTGGAAATCTCGTAACAAGTGCTAATTTCATTCTCAGCGTAGACATCGTTCATGGAGAGCACAAATGGAGTGAATGCATCAGGCGCATCAATAACTTCATTGGTATTTTTCATTCCCTGGACCCTGTCATCATAGTAATCATGCAGTTGACTTATAGTATTTTTTTCAGCATCCTGTATGTTTGCACTTTCTTTTACCAAATAGTAAATCGAGGTGTATCCAAGATGATTATCGCATCCCCCGAAATTTTGACCATTGTCGCCCGGAATAATTCCTTCAAAGACTCGAAAACTGGAATTCCGTGGTAAATCATCAATGATACCTGTAATTTGAAATTGTCTATTGTCATATGCAAGAGGAAATTCAACACTTTGTCCAATAAGCAATGAAAAATCTTTATTCTCCTGTCTTAGTAACTTGTTGGCTAATTTTCTGGTAATCACTATTTCCTCCCGACTGCTGAATACCTGGTTTTTATCGCCGGCAAGAAATTGAAAACCGAAAATATCGAAGAACTCACGGTCAGCATAGCTCATCTCGGTATCGAAGTATTCATTCTCATGCTTTACCAATTGGCTAAATGCAAATCTGTACTCCGTACTTTTTTCAATTTGGGGTACTTTTTGTTCCAGAATATCTGCCAATTCAGGTTCTACCCTAACATCCGAAAATGTTTCATCGACATATTTCATTTCATAATTGACCCGGAATATGTGATCGGCATTTTTTAAGTAGCTATTGTAGCTGTTTTCCTGGCTGACAAAGAAGTATATCCAAAGACAACATGCTACTGCAATAGCCAAACCAACCACGGAGATAATGGAGTTGGTAGTGTTTTTACTTATGTTTCGTATGGCGTAAATTAGGTTTGTTTTCATTACTTAGTGTTCTGCAGATTTTGTTAATTCTTAATTCATAATTATTCATTATTCATTATTCATTATTCATTATAATTTGTACTACTCATACCTCAAACTTTCCACCGGATTCCGGTTAGCTGCCCGATAGGCTTGCCAACTCACAGTAATCAGAGCTATTAGTATGGCAATGGTTCCGGTAAGTATAAAAACCCACCAGCTTATACCGGTATGGAAGGCAAAACTTTCAAGCCATAGCTTCATAGTATAGTATGCAATTCCACTGGCAATAGTAAAGGATATAATAACCCATACGAGAAACTTTTTTGTAAGCATAGCCATTACCTGGCTGGTTCTTGCACCAATTGATTTACGGATACCAATTTCTTTAGTGCGCTGTTCGGCAGTGAAAAGTGCCAGGCCAAATAAGCCGAGACATGAAATGATAATGGTCAGGATGGTAAAAATTAATGATAGGCGACTAAGGTATTTTTCTGACTCATAGTTTTTAGCATATTCTTCATCAACAAACAGGTATTCAAAGGGAACACTTTCATCAAACGATCTGAATGTTTTTTCAATATTTGCTATGGCTTCTTTTCGCATTTTTCCATTAATGCGTATCATGGTCAAATAGGTTTCCCCGGGACGGTTCATGATCATTAATTGTTCTATAGGACGGTGCATGTTGCCTATATGAAAATCCTTCACAACTCCAATTATAGTAGCTATTCTACCCCAGTATCTAATTACTTCTCCTACGGGTTCGTCCAGACCAATAATGCCGGCAAATTTTTCATTTATCAGAATTGCATTAGTATCAGATGGATAGGCTGGATTAAAATCGCGACCGGAGACAATATCTACATCAAAGGTTTTACAGAAGTTATAATCAACATTCATGTTGGGTATGCCGATGATAAAATTGGCAGGTTTTCCTCGCCATGCAGGATCTGTTGTACTGTTGTTTACATCGAGAGGTGACATGTTGGTATAGGTAACTGAAAGTACTCCGGATTGTTTTTCTAATTCGGTACGGAAGGCTTCCCTGTTCTTTATAAGTAATAAGCTTTGCGGAAAGAATATTACATTATCCTCCTTTAATCCAAGAGTTTTATTCTGTATGTATTTAATTTGTTTAAAAATCAGAAGAGAGGAAATGATAAATACTATGGTAATTACAAATTGAAAGATTACCAGGGATTGTCGAAGTAACGGAATTCCTTTATTCGGATTGCCGCTATTTCTAATTACAGCGATAGGTTTGAATGACGACATATAAATAGCAGGGAATGCACCAGCTAATAATCCGGTGAGGATAGGAACTCCAAGTGCGATTATGCTAATTCGTAAATTTCTTAGATCAAAAATCAGATGAGCATTAATAAGTTTATTAAAATAGGGTAGGATGGTGACAATAATAATAAGCGAAAGCAGAAAACTAATATGGGTGAGTGTAACAGCTTCCAGCGTGAACTGTCTAAAAATATATCGGCGACCTGAACCAAAAACCTTTTTTACACCTACCTCCCGACCACGACGAGTGGCAATTGCTGTGGCCAGATTGGTATAGTTCATACAGGCCAGAAATAAGATAAATAGAGCTACAAGTGAAAAAATTCTGACATATAGAATTAAACCAGTAGGATTATCTTTTGAAGTACCGAATTTATTGAAAAGGTATACTTCTTCAAAAGGCTGCACGCAAAACGAAGGTATTTTCCACGTAGCATGCTTCAGGAAGGTTTTCGTAATTTTCTCATCCAATACATTTTTAGAAGTATTTGGCTGAGCCTGCAGGTAGGTCATCATATTAAAATTTCCCCACTGGATCCATTGTTTATTGTACTCGTAGTACTTAGCAAAGGGAAGGATGTAGTCGAACTTTAAAGATGAATAGGAAGGTATGTCTTTAAATACACCTGTAACCGTAAACAATTCCTCCTTGGTATCGCGTATCCTGATGGTTTTCCCAATGGCATTCTTGCTGCCAAAATACTTTTTCGATAATTTCTCCGAAATAACTACTGAGTTTGGATTATTTAGTGCTGTTGCTGAATCACCCAAGAGAAACGGGAAGGAAAATACTTTAAAAAAAGTACTGTCGGCATAGTGACCTTCTTCATAAAACATCATATCATCCAGGCGAAACAGGACTTTATCTTTCCAGGTAAGCCGAACGGCATGTTTAACTTCAGGTATTTCTTCTTTCATTGCCGGAGCGAGGGGACCCGTTACTGATATATCGATTGAGATATCCTCGTCTGAGTATTTAAAGATGGTGCGCACCTGAAAAATATCCTCGCCATAGGTATGGAATTTATCGGTTTTAACCTCATGTTCAACCCAAAGCATTATCAGAATGGCACTTGCCATTCCAAGTGCGAGCCCCAGGATATTAAGTAACGAATATTCTCTATATCGAAGTAAGTGTCGGAAAGCATATTTGATATCTATCAAGCTCATGATGTTTCTATATTTTATATCAGATATTTCATAGGTTTAATCTTCATCCAGCTTTCTTTATTTTGATTAGTCATTCCTTAATAGTCATACCGGATATACCCGTACAGTTTGTTATATGAATAACTATATCCTTATTATGATACTTTGCATTAGGTTTCAGTTCGATTTCTCTCTATAGCTAGCTTTCGATCACATTTTCCGTTTCAACAGATTCGAATTTTCGTTTCGTCTCCTCAGTAATGATCTTACCATCAAAGAGATTGATGATACGGTGCGAGAATCCGGCATCATGCTCAGAGT
>CAYQDZ010000067.1:0-13378 GCA_964416375.1 uncultured Bacteroidales bacterium | reverse complement strand
GTTTGTTTTAAATTCTTGTGAAAGTACCTCTGATGAAGAGGGTGATGGTAATCCATTAGAAATGAATCTCTCAACTTCGGAAGTAAGTCCCGGATCTTTTGAAGTTTTCTGGAATAATGTAGATAAAGCTTCCTGGTATTTTGTACAAATTAATCAGAATGAAATTGTTGTTTCTGATTTTTTTGATGGAGATATGGGGCAGGCAGACAATTATGCCGAAATAAGCTACACAAATTCAGACATTAAAGCCGGAGAAACATATAAAGTTAATGTAAAAGCTTCTACTTACTTATCCGGAGGAACTTTGGTTGGGGAGGGATCCATTGTGGTAACAACTCCTGATTTGCCAACAAATTTAATAGGAACATGGAATCATGACTCCAGTGGTGATATGATCTTTAATTCTGACGGAACCTTTGTTGCTCCCGGTTATAGCAGTAATGATAAGACATGGACGATATCAGGAGATCATCTTGTTATTATTACGCAATTCACTGCTAACCTTCAGTTTGAGACCTATACCTACACCTTAAGTAACGGAGGGAATACTTTAACATTGGTTAATACTTTAACCAGCTATACTTACATATTAAATAAATTGTAGAGATATAAGCCGGATAGAATAATTTCATAATAGGAATTTTAAAGAAATATCCATTTGCTGAGTACCTAATGCGTTTTATATGTTTTTCGTTGTGCCGTGTATTATGCTGAAACAGCAAAAACCGAACAAGAGAATGAAAAATTAAAGTGGTGGAACCGGAAAGAAAAAGAATAACTACTACTTACATGCTATAAAATGAGATAGTCTGTGTTTTTATGAGGAAAACCGGCCGTAGAAGCCCTCAATTTCCGGTTTGTATTAAACCTGTGAATATTTCACCTCTTCCAAAATGATTCCTGTCTGTCATTTTTGTTAATTTTATTACCTTTCGCATACAATGAGTAAAACAATTGTAAGTACAACAGGGAAATCTGTGCCGGGCACACCCCTCGTCGGAATAGCAGCCACAGCATCGCGCGGTTACAAAACGCCCCCGCAGACCATTACCGGAGTAATTGAAACCTTGCAACAAACCGGGGCTGGAACTATTGATCCATAAAATTGGAAACTATGAGAGCGAGTTATATAGTACCCAATGATGTACAATCTTTAGAAAGCCATTTGACCAACTTCGGGATGGATCATGAGATTAAATCTCTGCTGTTTTTGATGGCAGATGAAGAACGGTATTCAGAAAAAGTATTGATTCCTATACTTCAGAAAAACAAAAAACCGATCATTGGAGGTGTGTTCCCTGAATTGATTTTTATGGGAGAACGCAAAAAAAATGGTGTCATTCTCTTGCCTTTATCCTTTGAATTAAATACGCAGCTTTTTGATCTGTCCCAAAACCCTGAGGATTTCCTCGAACAACTTGGATTGGTGCAAAAAGATTCTCTGGATCCGGCCAGTGGTTTATTTGTTTTTACCGATGCCCTGGCTGACAACAAAGAGTCTTTCATTGAATCATTGTTTAACTTTTTCGGCATTTATCCAACCTACATTGGCGGTGGAGCAGGTTCTTTAAAATTTAAACCTTTCCCTTGCATTATTACCAATAACGGAATGTTTACAAATGCAGCGGTAATAGGTTGGGTAAATAAAAAAATTGCACTGGGTGTGGCTCATGGATGGCAACCTGTTTCAGCACCATTAAAAGTAACAAAAGCAGACAGAAATCGACTGGAAAGTATCAATTGGAAGCCGGCATTTAAAGTGTATAAAGAAATTGTTGAGTCACACTCAGGAATGAAGTTTACTGCTGATAACTTTTTTTATATTGCCAAGTCATATCCATTAGGAATTGCAAAGATCGATACTGAGATGATAGTAAGAGACCCTTTTATGGTAACAGATCATGTAATTCATCTGGTAGACAAAGTAAACGAAGGAGAATATGTAAAGATACTTCATGGAAATATGGACTCACTATTGGCCGGTGCAACAAAAGCAAGAGAAATCGCATTTGCAAAACTTGAAGACAATATGGACAAAGATTCCGTTTTTTGCATTGATTGCATATCGAGGGTTCTGTATATGCAAAATGATTTCATAAAAGAATTAGAAACAATTGGCCATAACGTAAATGTAACAGGAATCTTAACAATTGGAGAAATTGCAAATTCAGAAGAATCTTATTTGGAGATCTACAATAAAACAATTGTCATAGGAATATGGTAGAAAAAACCATTCAAACCGAAATGTTTCTGGAACTTATCTTTAGCGCCAGCGGTGAAATTGATGAGCAATTAATACTAAAAAAAAGTATCCCTCTCTATTTACGAAAACTCAACTGCTTTCAGGCAGGTGTCCTCAAAAATATCGGAGACCAATTGGAAGAATCCATGCTGGTACCTTTCGTTGCCAGCAAATCAAAAGATTGGGCAAAAGTTAAAACATACTTTATTGATCGTAAGTTGACAGAAAAAAAGCCATGCGCTAAACTGCTTATGAAAAGATCTTATTTTTACGGATATTGTTTAAATACCTATGGCATTTTAATATTAGGCAGGAAAAAACCCTTTAATGATACGCTCAAAAATGAGCTTGTGCCCATTGTAAATCATTTGGGAAAAATTCTTATCCAGGCCAACGAAATAGAACAAAGGAAAAAAGCAGAAAAATCCCTGAAAGAAAGCGAACAACGCCTGCGTACCCTTTCTGATACAACAACAGCAGGTATTTTTATTTTTGACGGCAACAAAATTGTGTATGCCAATCCTGCATCTGAACAATTAAGCGGGTATTCCAATCAGGAATTAATGGCCTTAAATATAATGGACCTTGTGCACCCTGATTTTAAAAAACTGGTCCGCATACAAAGTATTGCAACCCGATCGGGCAAAAAAGGATCTTCGCATTTTGAAATAAAGATCTTAAGGAAACATGGTGAAGAATCCTGGTTAGATGTTAATATCGAGCTGATCCAATGGATGGGAAATCAGGCCGGTATTATTTCCGCATTTGATATTACCACAAGCAAACAGGCGCAGGAAGACCTGATCAAGGCCAAAGAAAAAGCCGAAGAAAGCGATCGAGTGAAATCAGCATTTCTTGCTAATATGAGTCATGAAATCAGGACCCCGATGAATGGAATTTTGGGATTTTTAAACCTCTTACAAGATCCTGATTTAACGAAAAATAACATGTCTGCATTCATCAAAATTGTGAATGAAAGCGGTGAACGTCTTCTGAATACCATTAATGACATCATTGAGATATCAAAAATTGAAGCGGGTCAGGTACCTGTTGATTATTCAAGTGTTGATATACATGAAATATTGAATTACATGCTTGAATTCTTTAAACCTGAAGCTGAAAAAAAAGGATTGACCTTACGATATAATCATCTCGCGGGAAACAATACTGTATTTAGCACCGACAGGAATAAGTTAGAATCCATCATTACCAATCTTTTAAAAAATGCATTGAAGTTCACTGATACAGGCACTGTTGAATTTGGCATCAATTACGTCGATAAGAATCTCACATTTTTTGTTAAAGACAGTGGCATTGGAATACCGGAGGATAAGCTGGATGTCATTTTCGAACGATTTATGCATGCTGAATTAAACAGGACCAGGCAGCATGAAGGCTCAGGTTTGGGGCTGTCCATTTCAAGAGCATATACTGAAATGCTTGGGGGTAAAATTTGGGCTGAATCTGAGCTGGGAAAGGGATCAGTTTTTTATGTTTCATTCCATTTAGAACCGGTCATCGGAAAAAATAAAGAAGCAGTAAAAAATATTGAAGTTGAATTAATCGATACCACTGATAATACCATTTTAATTGCAGAAGATGACGATAGCAGTTACAAGTACCTGAAATATATATTAGGCAAAAAAAACATTAAAATTATACGTGCCACAAATGGATTGGAAGCTGTTGATTTTTGCACAAAAAATCCGGATATAAGTCTGATTTTGATGGATATTAAAATGCCCTTGTTGGATGGATATGAAGCAACCAAACAAATATCCGGTATTCGAAAAGAATTGCCAATTATTGCACAAACTGCCTATGCTCTTCCTGAAGAAAGGCAGAAAGCATTAGCGTGCGGATGTGTGGAATATTTATCAAAGCCCATAAGAAAAGATAAACTTTTGAAATTGGTGAATAAGTATTTAAAAAAGTAAAGCATAAACACAGCCCTTAAGTACGACCTGCCATGCGAAAAAAAGAAATTCCTCATGAGTTCCGGATTCGGGATGGCGGTCACAATTGGACTTATTGGCGTGAATCACTTCCTGAAGTACTGGAGTTTGTATCTGATTCATTTCACCAATACTGACAACGGGCAAATAGTAAATACATATTGTGGTTGAATGAAAAGAAAAGATAAAGAAATAACAGACAAGAGGATAATAGAAGAAATACTGATCCAATCTAAAATATGCAGGCTTGCATTTACAGACAATGAATTCCCCTATATTGTTCCCTTCAATTATGGCTATCAGGATAATACCCTCTTTTTTCATTCCGCTACAAACGGAAAAAAAATTGACCTGATCAGAAAGAACAATAAGGTATGTTTTGAAATAGAATACTCAAGTAAAATCATAAGAGGCAAGAAAGTTTGTGATTGGACAACAAAGTATCGTTCAATTATAGGATATGGCACAATAGAAATTGTACGTGATGCTTTGCAGAAGAAAAGTAGAATGGATATTATCATGAAACACAATGGCAGAAGCAATGAGAATATTTACGATGCCAATCACCTTAAAAATATGGTAATTCTCAAACTGAGCATTCATAGTTTAACTGCAAAACAATCGGGAGACTGGTCCAACATATAAGATGAGCATACCGTTGAATATTAAACACCCTGTATTTGTGAGGAGTTTCTCATTTTTTTTAATTTTGTTAGCTTGTTGCAAACAATGAGTAAAGCTATTATTAGTATCGCAGGGAAGCAGGGACCATTTCAAAACGTTATAAAGGCGTTATCAGCACTTGATCTTGGCACAATAAAAGGGAAATCTGTTCTGATAAAACCCAATATCGGCAGGGCAGCCAGTATTGGCAGAGGTTACAACACTCACCCCCAGGCCATAGCCGGGGTCATTGAAGCAATGCAACAAGCCGGGGCTGCTAAAATTGCCATAGGTGAAAGTCCGCTGGTAGGAATTGATACCATGGAAGCCTTTAAAAAAGGTGGGGTAACCGAAGTTGCCGAAAAGTACCAGGTGGAGCTGATCGATTTCGACATGCACAAGCCTGTTAAAAAAGAAATTTCCGGTGCGCGTGTTGTGGAAAGTACAAAAGTCTGCTCTCCTGTTTACGATTACGATTTTATTGTGTCGGTGCCGGTTGCCAAAACTCATATGCATACCGGGGTAACGCTGGGCATAAAAAACATGAAAGGTTGTTTGTACCGCCATGAAAAAGTCCGTTACCACCAGATGGAATACCTTGATCAAGAGTTTCCTGAAAAAACACTGGATTCGGCCATTTCCGATCTGGCCACCATATTGCTCCCCGACCTTACAGTGATTGACGGTTATATTGGAATGGAAGGCCTCGGACCCCTCGGGAGGTGAAGCCAAACAATCGGACTTCTGTGTTGCCAGCCTGCATGCTCTGGGTGCCGACATCTACGGCTGTATTTTAATGGGTCTCAAGCCTGAGGAGATACCCCACCTGCGCCTGGTTTCGGAACGTTGCCATATGCCCCTAAATGCTAATGCATATGCAGTAGTTCCGGAGAAATACGATGAGTACATTTCGCAGTATAAGACTCCCCCAACCAACATTTCACTCCAATTTGAAAACGTCAAAGTGTATGACAAGGAATCGTGCAGCGCCTGTCAATCTACATTACTGCTTTTTCTCAAACGCTTTAAAGACGATATGACCCCTTATGTTCTGCACGACGGAAAATTTCATATTGCCATTGGCAAGGGAGTGAGCGATGCCGTGGAAGGAACAGTATTCCTTGGCAATTGTACCCGTTTTATGAAAGAAAAAGGAGTATTTATTAAAGGCTGTCCTCCTGTTCCTACAAGAATTTATGAAGCCATCACGGTACGTGAACCTGATGAAAACGAGCCTGAAGTAGAATGATTCTTTACAGTTCTACAAGGAAACGAAAAGCTGGATTCTGACTAAGGCCAGGGTATACCATTTGGAGTCGTAAATATCTTCCAGATCAGGAGCTTTCCATTCCATTCTTTCCCTTACCTGTAAAATAAATCCCAGGTCGGCATTTACTCCCAGCCAATTTTTTATTCCAAACTCCCTCCCCGCAGCAATATTAACATAAGAGAAATTGTACGTACGATCGGATGCTATGCTCTTTTTTTGTGTAAATCCCTGTCGGACATACCAGACCGGCCGGTTTGAATAAAACCCGTGATTACCAAAATGCACCATATGATCCAGACACCAGGTGGTTATCAGTTCATGATAGATACCTACATCTCCACCGTAATAAGCTCCCAACTGAGTGAAATCGGTATACTGGTACCTGATGCCTCCATGAAGGTATTCCCTTGCTGAAAACCCTCCCACAAAATCGAGCCTCGTTTTAATGATTTGTCCGTAGACGCCTGAAAATGCAAAGAGTAGAACAAGAATACCAATGTAAACTCTGATTTTAACCATATTGAAGAATCTTTATTTAATTATGAATCATATTTTTTTGCATCTTCCCAAATCTCATTCATCTCATCAAGAGTCATATCTTTTAACGAACGGCCTTTTTTCATGGTATGTTTTTCAAGGTATTTAAATCGTTTTATAAACTTACGATTTGTTTTTTCCAGTGCATTTTCAGGGTCAACTCCATACAACCTCGCCGCATTTACAACCGAAAACAAAAGATCGCCAAACTCTTGTTCTATCCCAACCTGATCGTTTTTTTTCACTTCATGAATAAGTTCATCCAGCTCTTCGCTTACCTTGTCCCATATTTGCTCCGGCACATCCCAATCGAACCCCACAGCACGCACTTTTTCCTGCACCCTGCTCGCCTTGATCATTGCAGGTAATAAATCGGGAACACCTGCCAGCACAGATTTCACCCCTTCGCGCTGTTTTATTTCCTCCCAGTTTTTCTTCACATTTTCAGGATCGTTCTTTACATCAACATTGCCAAAAACATGAGGGTGTCTGAAAATCAGCTTTTCACATAAGCTGTCAATAACATCTGCGATATCAAAACTTTTGCTCTCGGAAGCAATTTTGGCATAAAACACAATGTGCAGCAGCAAGTCCCCCAGTTCCTTTCTGATCTCGCTCTTGTCATTTTTTGTTATGGCATCGGCAAGTTCATATGCTTCTTCAAGGGTTAAATTCCGTAAGGATTCATTCGTTTGTTCCCTGTCCCAGGGACATTTCTCACGCAATTCATCCATGATCTCCAACAATCTCTTAAACGATTCAAGCTTCTTCTTCATTAGTATCCGGTTATTCTCCTGTAAGTGTTAGTTTGCTTCCCGGTTTTTCATTGTAAAATTTTATCCTTACGGCTGAACTGATCTTTAAGTTCAGAAGGTCAGCGGCTGCTCCATGATTTATTGCCACCTCAAGCAGATCGATAGAATTGAAAATAGCCAGCAATTCACCCGACATAGAATCTTCGTATGTCTCATTGATTTTATCTATCCGGTAGTGATTGCTTTGAATGAAAATTTCATAAGGCTTACCCTGCCCCACTTTGGTAAAAGTCTCCCGTGAAACATTGGTAATGGCATTTGAAAAGGAATCGATATAGATCACGCTGCCGTTGATCAGGTTCTTGTCTATTACCGGACGAAGAGGCACTTGTTTCTCATAGCTGTCTGTAAGTTTACAAAAGCTATCAAAATCGTCTCCGTTAAGAATATGAAAAGCAGTCTTTATGAATGTATCAACACTTAAAAAATTGTTATTGATCTCCGATTTGTTCACCCGGTAAACAGCCTCGGGTTGCTCAGAAGAAATCAGGCCGCAGATACCATTATCAGAAGTAAGAAAATATTGTTTGTTGATTTTCAGTATCAGCAAAGATTTTTTATGAGTTAAAGCTGCATTTACAGCAATGATATGTACGGTACCGGGAGGAAAATTATAGTAACAGTTCCGTACAACAAATGCAGTCTGCATAATATTGAAAGGCAGGATCTGATGATTAATATCCACTATCTGCATGGCAGGATCAAGTGAAAGTATTTTTCCTTTTACGGCGCCTATGTAGTAATCGCTTTTATTCCAATCGGTTATTAAAGTTATTATAGACATGGAAAGGAATATACAGGTTCAAATAAATTGAATATCTTTAAAAAATAGGTTTATTTTGTATGGCTTAAAAGTACATATAATTGTCAAATTTTTATGATCGAAAAGTCGATATATTTAGAAGGTGTTGATCCTGTCAACCTGTATGGTGTCAATAATGTGCTTCTGAATAAGCTTGCTTCCTGGTTTCCGAAATTAAGAATTGTGGCTCGTGGACACGAAGTAATTGCCATTGGTGAAGAAAAGGAAATTCATCTGTTCGAGGAAAAACTGAACATACTTATAGCTTTTTATCATAAATATAATAAGCTAACAATTCCTGATATGGAAGATCTTTTGAATGCGGATGACGATTCATGGATTGCAAAAAAAATGGAAAAAACAGATATACTGGTTTATGGAAATCATGGAAGAGAAATTAAGGCGCGATCGGTAAATCAGCAAAAACTGGTTGAAGAATATGGCAAAAATGATATGCTGTTTGCCATCGGTCCGGCTGGTACGGGAAAAACATATACAGCCATAGCCCTTGCAGTACGTGCCCTGAGAAATAAAGAAGTAAGGAGGATCATTTTATGCCGTCCGGCAGTAGAAGCAGGAGAAAACCTGGGGTTTCTTCCTGGCGACATGAAAGAAAAGCTCGATCCTTATCTTCAACCTCTTTATGATGCTCTGCGCGATATGATCCCTCCCAAGCGATTGTTAACATACATTGAAGATGGAACTATTGAAATTGCACCTTTGGCCTATATGAGGGGTCGTACTCTGGATAATGCATCTGTAATTCTGGATGAAGGGCAAAACACAACCATCAACCAGATGAAGATGTTTCTTACCCGCATGGGGAAAAATGCAAAGTTTATCATTACCGGAGACACAACACAAATCGATTTGCCCAAGAGTCAGAATTCCGGTATATTACGGGCACTTGAAATTCTAAAAAACATCCGTGGTATCTGCGTTATTCAATTCGATTTACGCGATGTGGTAAGACATGATCTGGTAAAAAAAATAATTAACGCATACAATAGTTCTGATAAAGAATAGTATTACAAATAATACGCTAAAATCGTAATTTAATATGCAAGCATTAACAAATACCAATTTCACTTTTAAAGGGCAAAAAGGGATATACCACGGCAAAGTTCGTGACGTTTATAACATACAGAATAAATACATGGTAATGGTAGTTACCGATCGCATTTCAGCTTTCGACATTGTATTGCCAAGAGGAATTCCTTACAAAGGACAAGTTCTTAACGAGATTGCTTCAAAATTTCTTGATGCCACCACTCACCTCGTCCCCAATTGGAAAATTGCTGCTCCCGATCCGATGGTAACAATAGGTCACTTCGCCGAGCCTTTCAAAGTTGAAATGGTAATACGCGGGTATCTTACCGGACACGCATGGCGTGAATATCGCGATGGCAGCAGAAATCTGTGTGGCATACCATTGCCTGAAGGCATGAAGGAACATCAGAAGTTTGAAAGACCCATCATTACACCCACAACAAAAGCTGAGGAAGGACACGATGAAGACATCTCCCGGGAAGAAATCATATCCGGTGGTATGGTATCGAAAGCAGATTACACTAAGCTTGAAGAATATACATACAAATTATTCAAATATGGTACTGAGATTGCCGAAAGAATGGGGCTAATCCTGGTTGATACAAAATATGAATTCGGAAAGAAAAACGGCGTGATCTACCTGATCGACGAAATACATACTCCCGACTCTTCACGATATTTTTATAAAGGAGGTTATCAGCATCGATTTGATGTTGGCGAACAACAGAAACAATTGTCAAAAGAATTTGTAAGACAATGGTTGATCAGTGAGGGTTTTCAGGGGAAGGAAGGACAAAAAATGCCGGAAATGTCAGATGATTTTATCGAAGAAGTAAGCGACAGATACATTGAACTGTTTGAAAACATTACCGGTGAAAATTTCACGAAAGCTGACAGTACAAACCTTGAACAGCGAATAGAAAAAAATATAAGCTCTTTTCTCTCAAAAGTATAAAGAACCTGATTTTCAGCTTTATTGTGATGGATATCACAACACAATTTATATACAATTATCATCAATGATTAAAAAACCAAGCCTTTCAATACTTGCTCTTATTGGAATTGTTATTCATTTTTCCATTATTTCCTATGCCCAAAACACTTCTCCTGTTGTTGAAAAATCTGACCAAAAAGTAATCTACCAGGGAAATATCTATTATATACATAAAGTAAAACAGGGTCATACACTCTATTCCATCTGCAAAACATATCAGGTTACTGTACAAGACATTAAGATGGCTAATCCTTCGGCAGTCCTTGATCCTCTGAGCATCGGGCAGGTGTTAAGAGTTCCAATAGCTGCCGGAGCTGAATCCGCTCCGGAAGTTCATTCCGGGGACTTTTCTAAAAATCGTGAGGCTTTCATTTTCCATAAGGTTCAGGCCGGAGAAACGACTTTTTTCCTTCATAAAAAATACAATGTGCCTCTGACTTCTATTTACAGATACAATCCGGGAACCGAATCCGGTCTTGCTAAAGGGCAAATTGTGAAAATTCCAAAACAACATCTGCTAAAGCCACAACCAGATTTTGAAACAGGAAAACAGGAAAAGAAAATATTTTACACTGTACAACAAGGAGACACATTGTATCGTATCGCCCAGGATTATGGTATTACGATTTCGAACCTCGTAAATGCAAATGAGAATTTACGATGGGGACTTAAAACAGGACAGGTATTAACTATTCCTCTTAAGACTGGTTATGATGGCATGTTTTACCAGGGTGCTGCAGATTCTGTGTTCATGGTATCTGAAATGGCAAAGTTATCAGCAAGGCAATGTGATTCCATTGCATCTGCATACAAAATGCGTACTCCGGTAAAAGTCGCATTAGTTCTCCCTTTATTTGCCGATGAAAGATTCACCTCTGTACCAGACACAGATGGTGACACACTCGATTCTAACGGAGTCGGGAAAAAACAAAAAGCTCAAAAAGGACGCATCGCAATAGAATTTTATGAAGGATTGTTGCTCGCCGTTGACAGTCTTAAGAAAAACAATATGGATATCAACCTGTTTGTATACGATTCGGGAGCTGATACAAACAAAGTAAAAAAAATACTTGATGACCTGGAAATTGTCCATCCTGATCTGATATTAGGCCCTTTTCTGCCGGACAACATCGCTTTGATGAACAAATTCTCAACAGAGAAAAAGATACCTTTTGTGCCCCCGCTTATGAAAGATGATTCTTCCCTGATACATAATCAGAATCTGTTTCAGGTATTGCCCCCATATTACAGTGAATTAGAGATCTGGTCGGAATACCTCTCGAAATATCACAGGCAAAATATACTATTCATTTATAAACACAAAAATTTTAAACAGACAGAGACTGATCAGTTTAAAAATATTCTTCTTAGGAGCTTTAAGAATTTACCTGATTTCGACACTCTCCTGTTTACTGAAATACGAATTAACGACTCCCTAAAATATAACCTGGGCAGGCATTTATCCAATTCTCTTGAAAATATTGTCATTGTTGCTTCCTCTTATGAACCTGAGGTAAGTGATGTTCTTACCAAACTCTATTTTGTGCATAAATCTTATAAGATAAAAGTCTTCGGCATGCCTGGGTGGCAAAAGTTTAAAAGTGTGCGCATCGAACATTTCCATGATATGAATGTAACATTGTTCACCCCATTTTACATTGATTATTCAGATCCCCAGGTAAAATCTTTTGTATTAAAATGCAGATCCAAACTAAAGTATGAGCCCTATTTAACTACCTCTAAAGGAACAGGAATAAATTATACATTCCTGGGATATGACCTGGGTCTGTATTTTATTTCCGCATTACACAAATTTGGTGATTACACATGCGATTGTGTTCAATTTTATCAGCCAAGCCTTATGCTTTCTTCTTATTCATTCAACAGAAATAAAGTCCATGGATTTAACGAAAACAAAGGCATAAGCATTATCCGGTACCGGGAAGATTTTACTATTAAAAGGCGTGAAATACAGGAAGGAGACATTCACTTTTAAGTTAAGCTGAATGATAAAGGAAAATAGCAATAACAAATACAAGGCTAAACATCCATAACGATACGACTGCAGCCTTATACACTAACTTTTTTTTCCTCATTGTCTTATAAGACCTAACCAGCATATTGATTCTTAGTACAAGCTGTTCTAATCCTTTTTTGCTTTTAATAAAGTAATCGCACGCGCCCCATTTAATTGTATTAACAGCTATATCAACACTTGCATCTGACGAAAAGAAAAGGAAGTCTGTATTTTCATAGAATTGTTTTTTGCTGATAAGAAAATCAAGACCTGAAATATGAAATTCTTTCATACGATGATCAAGAATGAGAATATCAGGAATCTTACCAGTCTGAAGACATTCTTCACAGGAATCAAAAGTGCTCAGATTACTAAATTTCAATGCATTAAAACAAGCTTTTAAAACCTTTCTGTAACCTGCATTTTGATCAATTATGTAGATTAATGGATTAGCCGGGTTTTTCACTTTTCTGATATCTTGAAATACAATACAAAGATAAAAGCTGTAAATCTATTAGACGAAAACTTAAGCCTGTATTTGATTAATTTGGATTATATAGACACTAACATCAAATATTTGTTTATTACCGTAATCATTGGTGGGTGATCTAATCAAAAAACCTGTTTTTATTTCTTACTCGTCATTTTGTAAAAGCCACACACTCTTCTAAGGAAAAAGCAAGTTTTTAGCCCTAAAAATTAAGCTGTAAATCTATATAGATCCACATAAGGAGTTTGTCTTTTTACAACTGCAAAAATCCGCGTTAGCATTAGGTCCGATCATTCTTTCCCATTTCACATGCTCGGTTGTCAGCATTTCGTGGAATGTCTGTTTTTCAAACAAAGCCGGCAGTCGAAATGCCTTCATGTATTGCCTCCAACCCCCGGGTCAAAACCCGGGGTTACCAATATTCCACCCCTCCGGGGTTCATACAATATCTAATGCTTTTACTTCAAATCTGTGTGAAAGAAAAATACCCTGTAGGGGTATAATAGTTGTAGCCCGGGGTGCAAACCCCGGGTTTCAAAGGCC
>CAYQDZ010000066.1:0-13490 GCA_964416375.1 uncultured Bacteroidales bacterium | reverse complement strand
AGTTTCTTCTTCTCAAGTAAAGCAATATCAATTTCTTTAGAAGCTACATTGATAATAAGTTCTATACTCACAACTTCTCGTGTTTAGAAGAATAAAAAAGTAGTTGACGGCTAAATAAGAAATGATAAACCTAAAGTCAAATGACTTTAGGTCCTTGATGTTAAAGAGTACTTTCTATACTATTTTTTCTTCTTATGTCTGTTTTTACGCAATCTTTTTTTACGCTTGTGAGTAGACATTTTATGTCTTTTCCTCTTCTTCCCGCTTGGCATAATAAACAATTAATTTTTTAAGAAAAAATTACTTAATATTTGATTTCACCTTATTCACAAACGTCTTTGCAGGTTTAAATGCTGGAATAAAATGTTCAGGAATGATAATAGTGGTATTTTTAGAAATATTACGAGCTGTTTTCTGTGCTCTTTTTTTCACGATAAAACTCCCAAAACCTCTTAGGTACACATTCTTTTCTTTGGTAAGAGATTCTTTTACCACTTCCATAAAGGCTTCTACTGTTTTTTGAACAGTAATTTTTTCAATTCTGGTGTCTTTAGAAATTTCGTTTACAATATCTGCCTTAGTCATTTTTTAAAAGCTTTAAATATCAATTAATTACATTAGTTTTTCTCTCAAGGAGTTGCAAATATATATTATTTATCCCGATATACGAAACACAACAATATTAAATTTGTTATTTAGTTCAAATTTATATAACTCCCTAATTAAATGAATGTTTCACAATCTGTAGGAAAATGGTATGATCTAAATAAGAGAAGTCTTCCCTGGCGTGAGACAAAAAATCCTTATTACATCTGGATTTCAGAGATTCTTTTGCAGCAGACCAGAATGAAACAGGGCATTTTCTATTATCATAAATTCATCAAACGCTTTCCAACGATTTTTGAATTGGCGGCTTCACCGGTTGAAGAAGTGCTTAATATCTGGCAGGGTTTGGGTTATTACTCAAGAGCAAGAAATATGCATAAAGCTGCAAACACAATTGTGGACAGATTCCATGGTGATTTTCCTTCAGACCTTCATACACTCAGACAACTTCCCGGAATTGGTGATTATTCAGCTGCCGCCATTGCGTCTTTGGCTTTCCATGTTGCTGTAGCAAGTATTGATGGCAATGTATATCGCCTGTTGGCCAGATATTATGGAATCACATCCCGCAGGGATACCGCAAAAGGGAAAAAAGATTTTAAGGAGGCAGCATCTGAACTATTGGACAGGAGCAATCCGGGCAGACATAACCAGGCCATGATTGAACTTGGCGCCTTAATTTGTTTGCCCAAAAAGCCGCTGTGTGATGAATGTCCTCTTAATGCCTCATGTTATGCATTGAAAAATAAGTCGATATCTGAATTACCAAAGAAGAAGAAAAAATCAAAACAGGTTCACAGGTATTTCTATTACCTGGTAATTATCCGCAGGGGCTATGTATATATGAAACAAAGAACGGAAAATGATATTTGGGCTTTGCTGTATGATTTTCCCCTGATTGAAACACAAAAGAAACGGAATCCTGAATTGTTGGTAAAAGATTCAGAATGGGTAAATTTTTTTAAAAATTACAAAGTCAGGATAACCAGCATATCACCGGAGCATAAACATGTGTTATCACATCAAATCATCCATGCCAGATTTATTGAAGTGGATATTGACAAAAATTATCATCCTGAAAATATAGTGGCCATTGGATTTGATGAAATAGATAACTATCCGTTTCCAAGACTTATTGATAAATATGTGTCAGCAAAAATAATAGGAGAGCAATAAATGATATTGTTGAAGCAGATTTAATTATTTTTGTATTTTTAACACTAAATATTCATAAACAATATGGCAGTTAATAAAGCAATTTTAGTTGGGTTTGTTGGTAATGACCCTGAGGTAAAGTACCTCGATAGCGGAACACCTGTTGCAAATTTTAGAATCGCAACTTCTGAAAACTATACAAATAAAGCAGGAGAAAAAGTCACACAAACAGAATGGCATAATATTGTACTATGGAGAGGGCTTGCAGAAGTTGCAGAAAAATATGTAAAGAAAGGTGCTCAGGTATTTATTGAGGGACGCATTCGTACTCGTACATGGGACGACAGGGATGGGAACAAAAGATATACTACTGAAATTGTTGCAGACAATATGCAACTCATGGGTAAACGTGGGGATAATGTTGGTGATACATCGAGTATCCCGGAGCCTGGTTCTGATAAAGCTGCAGTTCCAAAATCAACAGAAGAATCTGCTTCTGACAATGATGGAGCCGACGATCTTCCTTTCTGATCTATTCATAACTAATGTTAACTATTGGACTCAGATTCCTTTTATTCAGTATTCGTATTAGTAACCAGTGTAACTGTTGAGAAATTAACATTTGGTGCAGCATTGGCTATCCTTATCATGGCTTTGCTTCTTGTGGTTTCGGGACTGGTATCCGGAAGTGAAGTGGCTTATTTTTCCTTGTCTCCTGCGAACATTGACAAGCTAAAAGAAGGCAACAGCAGGTTTAGCAGAATGGCCTTGCATCATTTGCAAATGCCCGACAGATTGCTGGCCACCATCCTGATAACAAATAATTTTGTGAATGTCGGTATTGTTGTGATTTCTACATTTATCACAAACTCACTGTTTGTTTTTAGTGGGCCCGCCTGGATAGGATTTGTCGTGCAAATCGCAGTAGTAACCTTTATGATTTTGTTTTTCAGTGAGATCTTTCCGAAAATATATGCGAATCGTTTTTCCATTACGTTTGCCTTATTAACGGCTCCAAGCCTTACATTTTTCAGTAAGCTTTTCTGGCCTGTAAGTTCCTTTCTGATTTATTCTACTTCCATTGTGAACAGAAGGCTGGCAAAACATTCCGGGAATATATCAATTGATCAATTGTCTGATGCCCTGGAATTAACGGAAAGACATCTTACAGAAGAAAAAAACATACTGAAAGGCATCATCAAATTCGGGAATATAGACGTGTGCGATATCATGAAATCGAGAGTGGATATTATTGCTGCTGATATCAACAGTAACTTTAAAGAATTATTGAAACTGATCAACGATTCCGGTTATTCAAGAATTCCTGTATATGAAGAAACTTTTGATAAAATCAAGGGGATTTTGTATGTGAAGGATTTGTTGCCTCATGTCAATAAACCCAAATCATTTAAATGGCAATCACTTATAAGATCTTCCTATTTTGTACCTGAAAGCAAAAAGATAAATGACTTGCTGAAAGAATTCCAGACAAACAGGATCCATATGGCTCTTGTTGTGGACGAATATGGTGGAACTTCAGGGATCGTGACACTCGAAGATATTCTTGAAGAAATTGTTGGTGAAATTATTGATGAATATGACGAAGAAAAGCTGTCCTATGAAAAAATTGATCAAAGCAATTTCATTTTTGAGGGAAAAACTTTATTGAATGATTTTTATAAAATTACCGAAGTGGATGACTCGGTTTTTGATAAGATAAAAGGGGAGGCAGATACACTTGCGGGACTAATTCTGGAACTCCGGGAAGAGTTCCCGAAAAAAGATGATAAACTGGCTTATAAAAACTTTGTTTTTGAGATCCTGGCTGTTGATAAACGAAGAATTAAAAAAGTTAAGGTAAATATTCGTTCCTAAATCAGAAAACATATATGAAGACAGATATATATTACTGCAGAAAACTGATGTGTTGTATTTTTGTTTGTTTTCTCGTCGTTTGTTCTTGCAAAACGCCGGTCATACCAAAACCCCGTGGTTTTTTCAGAATTGACTTTCCTGAAAAAAAATACCAGAGATTTTACAGTGATTGCAAATTTTCTTTTGAGACGCCTGTTTACGGTGAGGTGAGAAAATCTGATCTTAGCAGAGCAGAGCCTTGTTGGTATAACATCAAATTCAAGGAATATGGAGCCACAATCCATTTGACATACAAATCACTTGAAAATATGAATCTGGCCAATTTTAGTGAAGACGTAAGAAAAATTGTGTATAAACATAGTGTAATTGCCGACGATATTATTGAATTGCCCGTCTACAGACCTGAATCTGATGTATATGGATTTATCTATGATATAAAGGGCAATGCAGCTTCTTCTGTTAATTTTTATATTACGGACAGCATATCTGGCTTTGTCAATGGCTCGTTGTATTTTAATGTGCAGCCAAACATTGATTCTTTAGCACCGGCTGTAGATTTTTTTGAAAAGGATATTATACATTTGATCAATTCATTTGAATGGGAGTAGAAAGAAAATGCCATTAATTTTTAAAGAGAAATTTCTGGAGGATTGCTTGTTTGGGATTTGGGAGATTGGTGAAACCTATGAAGAATTATTGTCAGAGGTACATCTGTATCCCGGAGAACGTGAAAGATTGCTAGGATTTAGAAGCGATGCGAGGAAAATAGAATTTTTAAGCGTCAGAATTCTTCTCAAAGCGCTTATCGGAACATGTGGGCCCATCATATACAGCGATCGAAATAAACCTTACCTGCATCAAAATGATTACAGGATCAGCATTTCTCATTCAAGAAATCTCACCTCGATCATGCTTAGTAAAACAAAAAAGATTGGCATCGACCTGGAATATATGTCGCACAAAATCCGTAAGGTCCAACATAAGTTTATTAACGATGATGAGTACATTACTTCTGATGATTCCAAATTGAGGTACCATCTTTATATCCACTGGTGCGCTAAGGAATCCCTTTTTAAATTGTGCGATAAACAGGATATTAATTTCAGGAGAAATTTGACTATTGAAGTGTTTGAACCTTTGGATTACGGGATTATTTACGGTTGGGTTGATAATATATACTGGCACGATAAATTTGAATTGAATTATTTTACCATTAATAATTATGTTGTAGTATATTGCTGCAAAAATACTTAGGAATGAAAGTATACAATAAATTCAGTCAGCCCGGGAAAAAATTCGCCTTACTCATCGACCCTGACAAATACACCGTACATTCTCTTATTGCTGCAGTATATGCGGCTGAAGAATCAAAGGCTGATCTTATATTTGTTGGTGGAAGTCTTGTTAGTGACCGCATAGATTCTACGATTGAGGTAATCAAAAAGTACACCAATATTCCTGTAGTTCTTTTTCCCGGCAGCCTGATGCAATTAAGCAATAAAACTGATGCCATGTTGCTTCTTTCACTTATATCTGGTCGAAACCCTGATTATCTGATTGGAAATCATGTACTTGCAGCACCCTATTTGAAAAGGTCGGGTATTGAAATAATTCCTACGGCTTACATTCTTGTTGGTGCAGGAAACTCTTCTGTTGAATACATTAGCAATACAAAACCTATTCCTGAAGATAAAACCGATATCATTGTTGCTACGGCAATTGCAGGAGAATTAATGGGAAACAGAGCGATCTATCTTGAATCCGGAAGCGGAGCCGACCGCCCGTTTGATCATGAAGTGATCAGGGAAGTAAAACGTAATATATCTGTCCCTTTAATTGTAGGTGGAGGCATAAAGAATCCCGGACAAATCAATGAAATCATAAACGCAGGGGCTGATATTGTTGTAGTAGGTAATGCCGTGGAAAAAAATATTCAAATACTCGATTCTTTGGTAAAGGCTATCCGCTAATATTACCATTGATAATCAGCCGGATATTAATTTTTTATATTGATTCATAATTTTTTCCTATCTTTCTTCTTTGAAATTCATATCTAAAAAGGATTCATTTATCAATGGATTATTCATATTAATCCAATAATGAGAACTTGAATTAATAAGTGCCGTATTAACAAATAGAAAACAGATAATCATTATTATCATATAATAACAACCAAATATTCAGTTGGTTAGAAAATTTTGCCCAAGTTGGTTTAGTTAGTAGTTTTGTGGAGCTGGGGGACATTCATTTGTCTCCCGGCTTTTTTATTATCTACAGTTCACGAAGCTTTATTGTTGCTTATTTGCACATCCAAAAGATGAAGCAATGAGAGGGGCATGCAATACCGCCATTTAGTGATACGAATCATTGAAAGCCTGTTTATTATTCAATAATTTCAAGTATAGGTGTGCCTGATGCTGAATTTGGGTAAGAAATTTCCAGGAGAGTGCTTATCGTAGGTGCAATATCAGTAATATCAACCGGACGGCGAATGGAATTCCTCCCAATTTTCCATCCGTACCAGATCAAAGGCACTCGCCTGTCATGACCATAGGCTGTTCCGATACCGTTGTTAGAGATTGGCTTTTCAGCCCACCCGGCTTTAAAATTTAATAATACATCACCCGATCGTTTCTGATTGTAGCCATTTTGCATGGTTGCAAATATGCCCTGGGAAAAACTTGTTGACTGAAGTGTTGTTGATATCATCGTATTTGCAACGCCGCTAAATTGTAACATCAGATTTGCAACATCATTCTGAACCGCAGACAATTCTAATTTTGCATCTTCGATGAGCGTTCGATTGAGATAAATTTGCTGTCCGTGATATTGTTTTACCCAATTGCCTTTTCCATAGATATTGTTCATATAACTTTTCAGCAGCGAAATAGCACTTCCTCCATTAAAATACCCGGCAGGTATTTTGTTATCTTCAAGATATTCAGGTACATGTACTACTCCATGTTCTGCAGTTACATAAATCAATACATTTTCCTTGCCCAGGTTCTTGTCAATGAATTCCAACAAATGAGCAATTTCCTGGTCCAATCGAAGAACAAGATCTTCGACTTCAACGGAGAGCGGTCCGTAGAGATTTCCCACCCGCTCACTGGCAGTAAATGAGATGGTCAAAACATCGGTGTATTCGTCCTGTCCTAATTTTTCATTCATAATGGTTGAAATAGCAAAATCTTTTGTCAGGTTATTCCCAAAAGGAGTATAGAGTAAAACCTGGTATTTATCCTGCTTTTTGAATTTTTTAGAGAGATCTTTTAATACGTAGGGAAACAGTTTGTGTCCAAACATGCCTTGCTCATAATCGTTATTATCGAGAAGACTGGCACTGTAATCATTCATGGGTAAAAGGGTTGTCCATTCCTGTTCAAGGTAAGTATCGGCTAATTCTTTTTCATTAAATTCATTTACCCAGTCAGGGAGTGAATCGATATAAAAAGAACTGCTTATCCATGCACCGTTTTTCACATCAAACCAATAGGCGCAATCTGCTGTATGACCGGTTGAAAATATTGCGGGAGCCGGTTCGAGTGAAACGCCTATTATTTTTGATTTAAAGTTATTGGCCAGTTTAATTTCGTCACCATAGGTAGTGGTCATAAGCTGACGGGGTGAGAATAGTCCGTCAGCAAAACCTCCACCAACTGTAACGGCCTTATCATCATAGATATATGAGGTGATCTCGTCGCGTAAGTTGTTGTACCATGAACTGGCGATGATTCCGTGTTGCGAAGGATTTGTGCCCGTTGAGATGGATGCACTTCCAACACCTATATCGGAAAATAAATAATTGAAGGATGTATTTTCGCAGTAACTACCTCTGTTGATGAGTTTTTTAAAACCATCTTCACTGAACTTATCCCAGAACCTGGGAATATAATCGTAGCGAAACTGGTTGATCACAATTCCTACTATTAATTTTGGCTTTTCAGATGGAATGATAGTCGGTTCCTGTGAAAAAGATGAAAAAGACAGAAAGGTTTGGAAAATGAGAACCAATACTATAGATCGCATAAAATTATAGATTAAACATTGAAACGGATGTGTAAAATATCGCCGTCATCAACAATATAGGTTTTTCCTTCAACATACAATTTGCCTTTATGTTTGCATTCATTTTCCGAACCCAATTCAATGAAGTCGGCATATTTTATCACTTCAGCACGAATAAATCCTCTTTCCAGGTCGCTATGAATTACACCGGCTGCCTGCTGGGCATTCATCCCTTTTTTAATGGTCCATGCTTTGTTTTCTTTTGGACCTATTGTGAAGAACGATTGCAAGTTTAGTAAATTGTATGCTGATCTTACAAGTTTGTTTACGCCAGGTTCATTAAATCCTGCATCCCGAAGAAATGCCATGCGATCTTCAGGATCTTCCAGTTCGGCGATGTCTGCTTCAATCTTTCCGGCAATAATGAGGATTTCATTATTCTTACCTGAGAGAGAAGTTTGCACACGCTCTACATAAGCATTTCCCGTGAGGGCAGACTCTTCATCGACATTGCATACATACATTACAGGTTTGGCTGTAAGGAGGAACAGATCAGCGATTTGTCCGGCATCTTTTGAATCCAACTGCATATCACGGACATTACCGAAATTTTCCAGTTGCTCTTTCACTTTAGCAAGAACCTCCATACCAAGTTTGGCATCCTTATTTCCCGTCTTTATCAATTTTTCAAGACGAGCCATCTTTTTCTCCACAGATTCCAGATCTTTTATCTGCAATTCCAGATCAATGGTTTCAATATCGCGAACCGGGTCAACGGAACCTTCAATATGAGGTAAATTATCATCATCGAAGCAGCGCAAAACATGAATCAGAGCATCTGTGTTTCTGATATCTCCAAGAAATTTGTTGCCAACACCTTCGCCCTGATTTGCTCCTTTTGTCAACCCGGGTATATCGACAATATCCACGATGGCCTGAATAACTTTTTCAGTAGGCTGAAGTTTTCCCAGTTCATACAATCTTGGATCGGGAACATTTACCAGCCCGACGTTCGATTTGTTTGTGCTGAAAGCAAAATTGGTGGTTTCTCCCTTTGTGTTTGAAATACAATTGAAGAGAGTTGTTTTGCCCACGTTAGTTATTCCTACAATTCCACATTGTAATGCCATAGTCTGATCATCTCATAATGTAGCCGCAAAAATACGTTTATATCCTTTGTATTACAATTGATGAATTTGATTTTTCATCCATAAACAAGGGGAATTTGCACTTTTATTTATTGTTTATCAAACAGATGCCAATTCTAAGGCTGTTCATAAAAGTGAATGAATCTATATTACATATAGCTTTTTTTATTTTTATCTTTCCATTATATAATGTACAGATTATTTGTGCGTTATGATAGTAAACCTTTCTGCATTATGAAAATCTCCGGATTTCTTTTTCCCCTGTGTTTCTTGCTATTAAGCTTTCCTGTATTTGCTCAAGTTGGTGCTCCGGCAAAATATGAACCGCCCGATACACGAATCCTGTTCATTTTTGATGCATCGCAAAGTATGATGGCCTACTGGGAAAGTGATCGTAAGATACAAATTGCAAGAAACACCTTAATTCAAATTATTGATAGTCTTGAACATCTGGACAATGTGCAGATGGCTCTCAGGTTGTATGGACATCAGAGTCCGGTTCCTCCGCAAAATTGTAATGATACACGTCTCGAAGTACCCTTTGCAAAAGGCAATGCCTCTCGTATTCGGCAGGAATTACGATACGTGACACCAAAAGGAACAACTCCGATTGCCGGATCTTTAGAGGCGGGAGCAAAAGATTTCCCACCTGATTGTATTAATTGCAGGAACATTATTATATTGATTACTGATGGTATTGAAGCCTGCGATGGGGACCCTTGTGCCGTATCGCTTGAATTGCAACGTCAGGGTATCGTACTTAAACCATTTGTAATAGGGATAGGTATTGATGAAGGATTTCGTAAAACATTCGAATGCATTGGTAATTATTACAATGCTGCCGATGAAGAAAGGTTCGCAGAAGTATTGGGAGTTGTGATATCGCAGGCCTTAAATTCCACGACCGCACATGTAAATTTATTGGACATACATGGAAATCCAACCGAAACCAATGTGAATATGACATTGTATGATTATTATTCCGGTAAAATTATGCACAACTATATTCATACTATGACACATAGGGGCAAGCCGGATACGCTGGTACTCGATCATCTGGTAACGTATAAAATGAGAGTGCACACCATTCCCCCGGTAGATGTTGATAGTTTTAAGGTTTATGTCGGGAAGCATACCGTAATTGCAGCCGATTGTCCGCAAGGCACATTGAATGTTACTGTTGAGGGAAGCAGGCAATACAGGGGGCTTCAATATATTGTTCGTAAATCAGGCGAGATGAATACACTCAATATACAGGAAATCAACCGGAATGAAAAATATCTTGTTGGAACTTATGATCTTGAAATTCCTATAATGCCCCGTATGTATCTTAAAGGAGTTAAGATAAACCAGAGTACTGCCACCAATATTACAATTCCGAGACCCGGTATTCTGAATATTATTAAAGGGGCTCCCGGATATGGAAGTGTATATGTTAGAATAAACAAGAAAAAGGAAGAATGGGTATGCAATTTTGATCCGGAAGTTAGAAACGAAGCGCTTGTACTCCAACCGGGCAATTACAGACTTGTATTCAGAGCACAGAATGCCAAGCAAACATTATTTACCATCAATCGTACTTTCGAAATAAAACCGGGAGGAAGCATTGTAATGAATCTGTATTGATCTCTCTAATAACTGATGATGTCTGTTAAAAAGCTAAAGAGTTTTGCAAACACACTGATTCGTATAAATATAAAATAGACAAGAACAGATGTGACAACAAATAAAGTACCTCCAAGCAGTGGTTGTTTTGGGTCTTGTTTGCGTATTTGAGTGATGGTTTCTGCCCAAAAACTTTTTCCCGTGTCGTTTCTGAAAATGTATATTTTATGAAATACATTCCCCAGGTATGCAATAACAAAAGAAAAGATAAATCCTCCAAAGATCACAAGCCAGATCCCACCAAAGAATAATAACACAGGCAATTGTTTATTCTTAAGCTTAAGGTATTGTATATGAGTTTTTAATTTGTCTATTTCAATTTTTTTTGCCTGTTTGTAATTGGCAGAATGGCTTAGCATCTGTCCTTTTTTGGTGTTCAGACTGGTTAAATTCAGGTCGTTTGGATTTTTCGCACGTCTGGCATCGATCTCTTTTTGCAGCGTGTCGAGGCTTTTATCATAGCTCTCTTCCATACGTATATATTCTTCATTTTCGGTTTTCAAATCTTCCGTTGAATACAGGATTTCAGAGGAAAGGCTTCCTCTGTGTTTCATGTCCTGCTTTACATTCATTGGAAAGGTTTGAAGATCAATCAGGTGTTCTACCTGTTTCTGATACGAATCAGCCAAAACAGGATCCTGTGTTGCAGCTTGCTCACTTTTCAGATTTTCAATTTTTATTCCAATCACATTCTCTTTCAGGAACATTGTAAAAACAGTAACCACAGCCACTATCAGAAAAGGAATTACCATAACAATTACAGAAAATACCACAGAAGGAACAAATGCAGTAAGAAATTGAAGAAATTTTTTTGCCATGCTTCTAAGCAGTTCCAAAGTATGAAGGAACTGAAATTCACTAAAAGGTTTATAGATACGATAGGAAGGGATGATCATTACCCCCATGACAATAAGAATGCATAGAAACAATAAAAGCAAACTGATGAATGTATTGATATTAAAGACAAAACTCCCCAGTGGCACCCCTGAACGGGGTATCCATCCAAGCAGGTTTAGTCCGAGTTGTGCAAGAATGAGCACAACAAAGAGGGTGATATAGTACAATACGCTTCTTACGGCTTCTATACCATTCTGAAACTTAGATTTCACTGTTTTATAAGTTTCTTTTTCAATATTTTGCGCCCTGATACTGGCAATTTCTCCAAAGCTCCACGTCAAAGGAAGCAGGGCAATCACTATTCCGATATATGTTATACCCGGAATGTCTTCAAGCATAATTTCAAGAAAGTAGAATAAGAATATAATAAATCCTGCGAGGAAGGTTCCTGGTAAGGCTATACGAAAACAATTTCCGTTGAAGGCATATCGGATATTGTTGTAAGAAATCTGGTAAAGCCACCATGGCCATCTGATAAGATAGTGTATGGCTACCTTATACAGGAAAATTACAAAAGGAATATATTGTCTGAATATCCATAGAAGAGCATGGATGATCCAGAAAAAAATTGTTTTCAGCAGATCCAGAAGATCAATAAACAGTATAAATACCAGGTAAACTCCCCATATTGCCCAGATCATTACATCGTAAACAAATCCAAAGAATGTAACAAATATCCTTAGCAGGTCCCTCATTCCCCCCTTTTTAAAATAATTTTCTGTTCGGTAATAAGCAAACAGGTGAGGTGGACTTTCTTCCGTTATTCTGAAGTGAAGAAGTGAGAATGCGATGCTCAGGAGAGGAAGGCTAATAAAAAAAGGTAAAAAATGCACCGATAGAAAGTACAATACGATACAAAGAAAAAATGCCAGGAGACGTTGGATGTATTGGTCGACTTTTACCATGATGTCTGTTATCTAAGAACTTGTTATACAATATTAAGAAAATCTCAATAGATATCCTATATTTCAGGATATCCTGTCAGGTATTGAGAATTAATTATTTATAATGTCCCTGTAAAAGAAAATATTTAACATAATCATCAATGCCCTGTTCCAGAGTTGAAAAGGGAATACCATATCCTGCATCGGATAATTTGGACATATTGGCTTCTGTAAAATACTGATATTTATCGCGGATATCTGCAGGGGTATCAATAAATTCAGTCTTTTCTTTCACTCCCATCGACCGGAATGTAGCGTTTACCAAGTCAAGGAAGGATCTTGCTTTGCCTGTGCCCAGATTGTAGATTCCTGATTTCACCTTATTTGTTACAAAGAAATAGAGCACGTCAACAACATCTTTTACGTAAATGAAATCTCTTTTTTGTTCGCCATCTTTGAAATCCGGATTGTGAGATCGAAAAAGCTTCATGGTACTTGTTTTACTGATCTGATTGTATGCGTGAAAAATGACAGAGGCCATTCTGTCTTTATGGTATTCGTTGGGTCCATAAACGTTGAAGAATTTCATTCCTGCCCAGAAAGGTGGTGACTGTTTGCTTTTCACAACCCACTTATCGAATTCATTTTTTGATTCACCATAAGGATTGAGAGGTTTTAGTTTGTTAACCAGAGCATGGTCATCATGATAGCCCATTTCACCAAAGCCATAAGTAGCTGCTGATGATGCATAGATAAGAGGGATCTTATATGTTATGCAGAATTGCCACATTTTTTTTGAATACCCCAGGTTTAACTTTTCAAAAACAGCTTTGTCAAATTCGGCAGTATCAGTTCGTGCACCCAAATGGATAACAAAATCAATTTGCTTGTGTTTTTTTTTAAACCAATCAAAAAACACATCACGCTCTATGGTCTTTGTATAGCTTTTATTTTCAAGGTTCTTATTTTTTTCCTTGTCAGAAAAATTATCTGCAAGAATAAGGTCATTGTATCCCTCGGAATTAAGTTTTGAAACCATATTGCTGCCAATAAACCCCGCAGCACCTGTAACTACTATCATTTCTTTTTATTTGGTGGAACTGGTGTGGTATACTTCATGATAATCATTCTGCGCTGACAAATTTATACATTCTGATGAAAAATGAACCTTTCGGCTTAGCAATTACAGGAAAAAATCTAACCTGCATTATTCATGCATCAAGTTTGGGGCAGATGCGAGGCGTCGGAAGCT
>CAYQDZ010000065.1:0-13498 GCA_964416375.1 uncultured Bacteroidales bacterium | reverse complement strand
AGGGTAAAGGCAATCAGGGAAGCTTAACGGGTTCTGAAAATGCCACGGATCATTCATTGGGAATGGGAGGAAATGGTGTTGTCCCAAATTTGACAGGTAGAAATGCTTTATCCTTGCCAAAACCTGATATTGATTCACAGGTAGAAGGAAAGGTGGTGGTAGAGATCAGGGTTGACAGATCAGGTAAGGTAATCAATGCAAATCCCGGAGTCAAAGGTTCAACGACACTTGATAGTTACTTATTGGGCATAGCAAAAAAATATGCTCTGGCAAGTAAATTTGATAGTAAACAAGATGCTCCGGCAATTCAGACAGGTACCATTACCTATAACTTCAAATTGAAATAATCTATTCTCTGTTTCGGGAACTCTGATTAACCGACCATTCATAATTAGCTAAAATAAAAGCGTTTAATCATGGACAATTCCAATACAAGGACAAGCGTCTTATTTTGGGTTGCTTTGTTATGCATCGCTTTGGGATTTCTTGAAAGTGCTGTTGTGATATACCTTAGGGAGATATATTATCCTGAAGGTTTTGGCTTTCCTTTGAAAGCTATGCATGATACAATAATAGCCACGGAATTATTCAGGGAAGCAGCAACTCTGGTTATCCTATTATCCATAGGATTTCTTACAGGCAGGAACATTTTAGAAAGGTTTGCATTCTTTCTATTCAGTTTTGCCGTATGGGATATCTTTTACTATGTTTTTTTAAAGCTATTGATCAACTGGCCCGATTCATTATTCACCTGGGATGTGCTTTTTTTACTGCCTGTGACGTGGGTTGGACCCGTACTATCTCCTGTAATTGTATCCATAACCATGATTTTTTTGGCTGTTGTGATCATAAGAAAAAGTAATCGGAGCCGCTCCGTTTGTATTTCGAAGTATTCATGGGGATTGCTTATTGTGGGTTCAATTGCCGTCTTTTTGTCATTTGTCTGGGAGTATTCTTCTTATATGATCAGTTCAGTTGGTTTGAAAGATCTTTTGAATCATTCGGATCCTGCCGGATTGAGTGAATTTGCCTGGAATTTCATACCTCAAAAGTTCAATTGGTTCCTTTTTATTGCCGGTGAACTCCTTATCATTAGCGGTATTATACCCATCCTTATTCCAAAATTTCATAAAAAATAATATATGTATATTTGAATCCGTACTTGATGATCAGCAGAATGGAATGGTACATGTATATTATCGTTGTTGGTATTGGCTTGATTGCCGGCTTTTTAAATACTCTTGCCGGAGGTGGTTCAGCTCTGTCAGTACCCATGCTTATATTTCTGGGGCTGCCGGCCAATGTTGCCAACGGAACAAATCGTATTGCCATTTTATTGCAAAATGCTGTTGCTACAGGAAGTTTTACAAAACAGAAAGTACTGGATTATAAAATAGCATGGCCATTGGGGCTTGTGTCTGTATTTGGAGCGGCTCTGGGAGCTGTTGTAGCCATCAATCTCAATGAGTTTATCATGCGCAGGGCAGTTGGAGTGGTGTTGATAATCATTCTGATAACGATTGTATTGAAACCCGAAATATGGATAAGATCAAAAGTTGAAAAAGCCAAAAACGAGCGCAAGTGGATAAGCTATACTCTGTTTTTTCTGATTGGTGTTTATGGAGGATTTGTACAAATGGGGACAGGATTTTTCCTCCTGGCCGGACTTGTTTTTGCAGAAGGAGTAAATCTGGTAAAAGCAAATGCGATTAAAGTTTTTATCATTCTTCTTTATACTCCGCTTGTGCTTGCGATCTTTATTTATTACGGCCAGGTAGATTTCAAACTCGGACTCGTATTGGCCGTAGGCAACATGCTGGGAGCCTGGATAGGATCAAAGGTGGCGGTGAGCCGGGGACCGAAATTTATTCGTTGGATACTGATCATCGCTTTAACCGGATCAGTCTTAAAATTGTTTGAAATTGTTTAGCTTAATTTTGGACTCCTTGTTCAAAATATTCCACAAAGTATTTCATATTTATGAGAAATCCTTGCTTTAGCAATGCAGACATTATAGTACCACTTATTTTCTAAGTAAACATACCATCTCCATCACCTTCATAGAACTGCCCGAAATTCCCATGAACAACTTCAACCAGTTCGGGCGTTGCCATAAACCCGTATTTTGATGGACGTTGAAAGAGAAATGCCTTTCGGTTTCTTTTTGCTTCCTTGGTAAAACCGGCATGATGAGTAACCAGAGTTCTTATTTTTTCTTCCAGCATGAATCGATAAACATACCTGAAAAGATCTTCTATGACATCATCGTGAGCAAAAATATAGGGAGTTTTAAGTTCTCGTTTGTGTTTTGTTAAGATGGCTATTCCTTTAATCTCATTCTTGTGATTTCTGACTTGCAGAATCCATTGTTTAAAATCAATACTGTATTGCGAGAAATAGTATTTTGATACATCAATGTTTTCAGGCCTTTGTGAATCAACCCAGGGAAATTGAAACAACCAGTTCAATTCTTTTGCCCCACGCTTAAATATAGAGTTTTGCATAAATGCCTCTATAAATTCTGCTGACTCCTGGTCGATGATATCTAAACGTTCGAACTGATAATCAGTGCTGTTATTTAACTTGTTTTTAAAGTAAATAGTTAAGAGAAAATTGCATATTGTATCGATAAACCAGAATAAGAATTTAATCCATTTCAGACCTGGTATCTTTCGCGTAATGATCTGTTCCAGATCAAGCTTAAGATATGCGCGTATGCCTTGCAATACTTCCACTTCCGAAAATTGATCATTCTTAAGAAAGGCATTCTTGGAACGGGGGATGTAATTGGTTATAAAGACGTTATTATCAAATTTTTTACTTGCATCTTCAAGCAAAAGTTTAGCGATTCTTCTTCGTCTATACTCTGGCAATACCCACATGCAACTGTACCAACACACTTTATGGATGCTGTTCTTAATGAATAATTTTTCAGGTATTGCACCCAGATATCCAATGAATTTCTCATCATGATAAGCAAGTATAAGAGCTACATCATCTTTATCCGCTCTCGGGTTATGAACATGTGATATTGCACGGATTACACTGATCGGTACAAAACTATTGGAAAGATACTCTTGGGAACTAACGAAATTCTCCAACTCTCCAATTGTTATATGTCTGATTTCAAATTCCAAGCTTTGGTCTTATTAAATTCATTGCTTACGTTTTATCCTGTCTTTCTGTAAAACTTTCAGAAAATTTAAATATAAATATTCCTTTTTTAATACACTTTCAATGCTTTCATTGTTCTCTTCGACCGGGATTCTTTGCAGATTATAAGGAACGGAATCTTTTTTAATCCCTGCACAGCCAAACGTAAGATCAACCTTATCCTGAATTGAATTAAAAAAATTCAATGAGACTTCATGATCGGTGAACGGGAAAGAAAATACTTTGTAAGACAAACCAAATGTTTCTGTGATGTTCTCAATACTATTTAAGGTTTGTTCTATTTGTTCTTCTTCGCTAATGAATCTGTATTCGGGATGATCTATACTATGCGCACCAAAAGTGAAACCTTTACGTATTAATGATACGATCTGATTCTTTTCCATGTAGGGTTTGTGTTTTTTCAAATATACGTTAAAATCAATTTTTAATTTTTGAGCTAAAGTTTCAAGCAGGTCCTGCCTGTTATAGCCGATTTCAAGCAGGGCTTTCCGGTAATATTTATTTTCCGGGTGGTTTGCTTTTTCCCATTCATGGTATCCTTTCCATGTTTCAGATCCTGCTTCAGCACGATGAAGTTGATCAATCAATATACTGGCTTTGAAACGGAAGAACATTTTTTTATTATCCATAAAAGCGGAGTTCAGAAAACAGGTTGCAGGTATCCCTTTCTCTACCAGCAATGGAGCAACTACTGTTTCAAATTCAGATAATCCATCATCGAAAGTAAGGTGGAAAACAGGTTTGTTAAAATCCTTTTCCCGGTTTACAATTTGAATTAACTCATGGAGTGAAACAGGGTGAAAGTATTTAAGAAGAAGTTCAATATCTTTAATAAAAGCCTCAGAATCTTTTGCCGGATAAAGATACTTAAGGTGAGTAAGCGGCGAATCACTTATGCAGTGATACAAAGGAATAATATGGCCTTGGCTTGAAATTTTTGAAAGAGCGTTTAGACTAATAATTTTAATAAGAGGGCTGACTAATCTGAAAAATATAGGTTTTAATGCCGGCATAATTATTCCATCAAATTACATATCTGTTTAAAGATGCATTCATTGAGACTGTTCAATTATAATACTTTAAAGATACATGGTTTTCTAATTCTAAATCAGCGAAACTTTCCTGAAAATAACTTTTCAAACCAGTTTAATCTGTTTAGTATGATAAATGGGTATTCCTTTATTTCAGCTCCAAAAGTGGAGTTGAAGTAGGCCACTCCTTTGATGTTCGATCCTGAAAAATCAAACCATTTGTAATTTCCTGCATGTTTTTCAATTTGACTATTCACCAAAAGATGCATGGCCTGGTTGGCCTTTCCTTCGGGGGATGATGCACAAACCGTAAAGATGACCCTGTCTCCAAACAGGAGAAAAGAACCTGCAGCAACAGTCTCACCTGATTTGTTTTGTATATATACAATCTCTGCTTTTTTACGTATAAGGCATTCTTTTGTTATTTGATGTAACAAATTAAAGTCATTAGAAGAAATTTTGCTGATTTGTTTTTCCAGATGTATTTTGATAAATTCTGAATACTCCTCAGAATTTTTGGACTCAATGGTTATAAGGCCTGCATGTTTTGCCTTGATAATATTCCTATTGCAGTTTCTGCTATATCCTCTTTGAATTTCAGAATATGGTCCTTCAAGGTTTAGCTTGTAATTGATCTTTTTTGTTGCAGAAGAGTATGAAATAATACTTTCATTATTTTCATTCAAACTCAATTCAACCAATTTGAAAAATGAAGGTATTGCCGTAAAAAATTTGTTTACAAGCTCGTCATTGAGTCTTTTACCAATTACACCTAATTGTTGGATAAAGCGGGGAGTGAAAATATATCGAATGCCCCATTTGGAGCGATTTGGCAAAGGCATTACAGACTCATAATCATCAGAAATCAAGGCATCCCAATTAGGACTTACAATATCAAGATACCAGGAGAGTGCATAGATAAGTTTATTTTCAGCCCCTTCAATACATTCATCCCACTTAACTTTATCTATTTCATTATGCTTCAGGTACCTTATCATTTATTGAATTCAAGTTTATCATGTATTCAAATACTTCTTTCCAACCTTTCCATTCTTCAAAATCACTAAGACTTGTATTGTGCCATAAACCAACAAATTGTCCACCAATACTTTTAATAGTCTTTAAATAATAATCAAATTCTTTTTTCGCCATTTCCGGTGAATAGTTGAGATAAGACAGGAGTGTTCTGTCCATGATTTGAAACGGTACTATTCTGAGAGAAGTTTGTTTCTCTTCATATAAATCATAAAAGTAAAACGGGCGGGCTATACCGGCTCTGAATCCTGTTTTGCTGCTGTACCCCATGGTATAATCTTCAGCAATGCCAAGCCTTATGAGATTACGATACGTATCAGGTAATTTAAGTTTCAGAAAATGCTGCCTGCTGATTTTTATCTTGCGATGTAAAACTGTTACGAGCTTATGAAGTTCTTTTTCAAGAATACGAAATGATTCATTGGAAGCAAAGGAAGGATGCAAACCAACAAAACTAGAATCATCCAGTTTTTTGATGAGTTTTTGAAAATTTTTATTCCGAATTGGAATGTTTTTGTCGTAGGTGTCTTTTTTACCACAAAGTATAAAATATTTGATTTTCTCACTCAGTTTAATTTGTACTTTATTCAGGTATTTATATGTATCAGCGGGATCGCGTGAGCGATTCAAATACACCTGAATTCGTTCATTCATTTTGCGGAAATTCAGCGAAAACAGATTTTTAATAAAACTTCCTGTAAAATAAAATATTCCCTTGTGTTTGTATACCCAGGCGTGATCGATATCAATAGTGAGTTGAAAGCTATAATGATCAGGTAGTATGTTCTTACACAATTGATATATACCAAGGAGCTTAGCCAGTTCAAAGCACCAAAAATCAACCATGGGTATATTTAGAAAATTACCCCGGGAAGCTAAACTCTGGTCGGCTTCAAATCTACCGAATGTATCCATGCGAAAAGGCAGATATTCTTCGTAACGGGAAACGAGATAAAACACTGCTGAGAACAGATCAAATGGGAGGTCGCCGGTTTCCCTGTTAAAAAAAATTGGAAGATTATTCCATTTGCCAAGTTTTATGTCATGATGTACTAAATCAGACTCGTCCAATAATCCTTCCGGATCGATTGTAAGGCAATTCAACAGCCTGCTTTTTGAATAATTTACTTTTGTTTCCGATGAGTTTTTAAAGACTTCCAGATCGTTTGTAATATCAAATGAAATTCCTAATACTTCTGAAAAAATAAGATGAACTGTATAGTTAATCCTTGGTGTTGTTTCTTTGCAATAAATAAATACCATTGTTTTGGTTTATCCGATGCGGTAAAAATAAACGAAATTATTGGTTCAAATCAGGGCGCATAAAGTTTCTTATAAACTCAGACCTTTTCATTTTAGTCTGGTTGCCCGGATCAAATTTCAGGTATCAAGTTCAACAATAGTTATACCTGCGCCTCCCTTATCAGGGTGTTCATCTTTTATGGATTTGATAAGTTCATACGAATTTAGGAATTCCCTGATCAATTGCCTGAGTATGCCATTTCCTTTTCCATGCAAAATTCGTACTTGTTTAACAGCTACAACCAGGGCATCGTCTATGAATTCCTGAACCTTTGAAATCGCCTCTTCACCTCGCATTCCCCTGACATCCAGTTGAATTTTAAATTGAAGTCTTCGTTCCTCAAAATTGCCTGCCCGGCTCATTTTCTTCATGGAAGGCAATTCATTGTTTTCTGCCAGTTGAACTTTTGAATGTTTGATTGTTGTAATCATGCTTCCAAATGTCACCAGCAGCGATTTGTCCTTAACTTCCAGAACTTCTCCGATACTGTCCATGTCTTTCATTCGCACCATATCCCCCTTCTTGATTGTTGCATTACGGAATACTTTCTGTTTTTTCTTATTCACTGAAGCTTTTTCCAATTCAGGACTGTGTTTTACCAAACGATTTCCTGCCTGATGAAGTTCCTGCAGTTTTTTATCGAGTTGATCAGAAACATCATTGTCGGCAATTTGCTTTTTGAATTTTTCAAATTCCTCCCGTACTTTACGGGTTTTGTCTTTGTGCGCATTGCTTTCTTTTATTTCTCTAATGGTTCGCTCAATTTGTTTATTGGCTTCTTTTAAAATATCTTTTGCTTGGTTTTGTGCCTCTGCCAATATTTTTTTTCTTTCTTTTTGTACACCATCGAGTTCAATACTATATTTATCGTATATGTTGTCAAGGGATTTTTCTACATGACGGATTTTTTTTCGTTTTTCTTCCCAGTACTTTTTATCGCGAATGATCTCACGAAGATGCTTTTCAAAATTTACATAATCAGAGCCAACCTTATCAGTAGCCGATTGCAGAATATTTTCCGGAAGCCCAATATTGCGGGCAATTTCTATGGCAAAAGAACTACCTGGTTCTCCAATGGAAAGTTTAAACAGAGGTTGAATCTTTTGTGTATCAAAAAGCATAGCCCCGTTTACAATACCCGGGGTTTCAGAAGCAAAGTGTTTTAGATTACCATAGTGAGTTGTGATAACCCCAAAAACCTCTTTTGCATTGATTCCTTCCAATATGGCTTCAGCAATGGCTCCGCCAAGAGCCGGTTCGGTTCCTGTACCGAATTCGTCGATCAGTAAAAGCGTACGGGAATTTGCTGATTTTATAAAATGTTTCATATTAAGCAAATGCGAACTATAGGTGCTCAAATCATTTTCCAGTGATTGCTCATCGCCAATATCAATAAAGATATTCTCAAACAGACAAAGTTCAGAGTTTTCCAACATCGGAACGAGCAAACCGCACTGCAACATATACTGCAAAAGACCTACTGTTTTAAGACATACTGATTTTCCTCCCGCATTAGGTCCCGATATCAAAACAATTCTACCCTCTTTAGCCTTCATACGAATATTCAGGGGGACTACATCTTTACCTTCTGCCCGATGTGAAATATGCAATAAAGGATGAACAGCGTTCCTCCACTCCATACTTTTTTCTTTATTAATAATAGGCTTTACAGCCTGTATTTTTAAAGCCAGCTTTGCCTTAGCCCGAATAAAATCAATTCTTCCTAATAAAGAATAAGCCTCAAGCAGTTCATTAATAAAGGGTCTTATTTCATCGGCAAGCCATGTTAATATCTTTATGATTTCCCGCCGCTCGGCATATTCAAGTTCCCGTATTTCGTTGTTGAGTTCAACAACAGCTCCCGGTTCAATAAATATGGTTTTCCCGCTACCCGATTCATCATGAATCAAGCCGCCAAGCTTTCGTTTATTGCTGGCAGCAACAGGAATTACCGGCCGCCCATCACGAACTGTAATTTCAGCATCAGGTTCAACCAGACCATCTTGCTGGGCAGTACGAAAAATACTTTGAATTTTGCGTGCAACAGCTACCTTTTTGTGCTTCTTCAGATTTCTTATCTGTTTCAACTCCTGTGAGGCTCCATCCTTAATTTTTCCTTCTTTACTAAGAATGGAATCTATACCTTCACCGATAAGCGGGAAAAATTTTAATTGTGAAAATTCCCTGCACAATACCGGGTATTTCTCTTTGTTGCTTTCTTCATGAAAATAGCGCTCAAGATTCTTTATGGTAGCAATGGACTTTCGGAATTGAAGTAATTCCAATGTTTCCATATAGGTCCCGATATGCTGGATCTTCTTAAGAAAAGGAGTAGTATCCAGGTAGTTATCCTGTGAGAAATTCTCCTCAAACAAAAGAATTTTTCGTAATTCATCGCAAAGTTGAAGCTCATGTTCAATGACTTCTACATCAGTCATCATAACCAATTCATCTACGCAATTTCGCCCCAGTTGACAAAGACAATTCTCCGAAATCATCTGCCTTATGCGGTCAAAACCAATTTTGTTTTCAAAAGAATCTGGAAATATCATTTCGCATACAATCTGAATTCAAAATTAATATTCTTTAGGAACTATTTATAATGGATTATTGGAATTGATAAGTATCAGAAAAACAATAATATAAGCATGGTGAAGGTAAACTATAATAAATAGATCTAAAAATGAAAAATCTGCTTACATCACTTTTTGATTACAGGGTCAAAAGATTTACACTGGTTATTGCATCCATTGTATTTATAGCTGATATAATACATGTATCAAGGCAAACAATTCATGCCATAGAGACCGGGAAATTTACACCTTCAACCTTGCTGGCTTTAAAAATGGCTCACTATTTTGGCTGCAAAGTGGAAGATATTTTTGAGTTGGAAGATTCAGATTTGTTACAGAAGAGCAATTTGTGATTATATCCACCCTCTAAGTTTATAGTATACTATTGCGCAATATTCCCGCAGAACTGTAATCTCGTACTTCAGATAATTCCACATGTTGTATCGGAGATTCAGCTTGCGGGTTTCTTTTTTAAGTTGTTTCTTACTTATATTTTTCCGAACCAGAATTTCTTCATCAATGGCTTCTTCAAATGAGGGTTGGCCCCCCACGTTATTAAATCCTACCTTACGGAATGAAGCCACAGAGCGGAACATATGATCCGGAGAGGTTATTATCCTGATAGCACTACTGTCAATGGCGTTGGGCTCAATCATTTTTTTAATATTTATAGCCTGACTGCGTGTATTATGACCTTCTTTTTCATACAAAATTCTTGAGCTGTCTATTCCACGCATAATCAGTTCATGAGCCATTAGAATTTCCGGTGATCTTTCATGCTTTGCAGTGTCACAGGGAATAGCAATAATAATCTTACTTTCAGGATATTGAATGGCAATTTCTGAAGCATAATAGCAACGCAATAGTCCATCGGGACTTGGCATACCACCACCACCCATAAGGACCAGAACATTTGGGTCCTTTGCCAAATCTGCATTATGTGTTCCCAACCAATAATATGCCCAGAACGGACAATCTGTAAAGCTTAGAAGAATCGAAACAAGCAAAATTACACCCATTCCGGTTACTACCACTTTGCATATCTTTAGAATTTTATGAATGATAAATAGAAGTCGTTTTGATAGGATCATGAAGGTCGAATGTATAAAGATTCAGGTTTTCACTTGGCAAAGTACAAAAAAGTTTTGTAATCTATTATTCATTACAACGTACAATTGTATAGTAGATTGCAAATGGAAGTGATCAGCCGGGAAACAAAAATGGAGTTTTTATGTTATTTTTTTTCAGAAAGAGATTGGATACAGTCTGATAAATATAAACTTTGTACTTGGCGGGATTCATTAGGTGATTACAACGGAAGGGTTACTGATTATTTGTTGAGCAATGAAGTAGATTCAGATACTTTGGTATATCTTTGCGGCAATTGTGAAATGATATATGAAGTCTATGATCTGCTCACTTCGAGGGGATTGGATTCAGATCAAATAAGAACCGAAGTCTACTTTTAATCTTTATTCATCCCAGGGTGATGGATAAGAAAAAATTTTTTAAAAATGAGATTTCACTTGGTCACACTGGGTTGTCAGATGAATAAATCGGACAGTGAACGAATTTCTACTGTGATAGAGAAGATGGGGTATGCCTGGACTGATAATGAAGAAAATGCAGATTTACTGGGTGTTATAGCTTGCTCGGTTAGGCAAAAGGCTATCGACAAG
This sequence comes from uncultured Bacteroidales bacterium, assembly GCA_964416375.1. Lineage (GTDB taxonomy): Bacteria > Bacteroidota > Bacteroidia > Bacteroidales > UBA10428 > UBA10428. Next base: position 2,703 of record CAYQDZ010000065.1, on the reverse strand, counting down.
GTGTACACAAAAATTCATAAGTGGAACAAATGGAAAAATGAAAAAAACCTGGTAAGCTTTGTTACCGGATGCGTTTTGCCAGTTGACAGGGAAAAATTCCTGAAATTATTCGATCTTGTTTTTCAAATTAGTGAATTGCCACAATTTCCTGATATGCTTCACCAGTATGGTATAGTCACTCCATTCTCAGTGGGTAAAAAGAATGAGTTGAACCTGTATAAAAATGATCCCGGGGCACCTGGTTTTAAGACAATATTATTTGATAAACATAAAACCATTTCCGGTCAGCCTATATTGATGAAAAAGCCGGAAACCAGGATTTCAGCTTTCTGGAATGTGGAACCACATTACCAATCGAAGTTTGAAGCTTTTATACCCATACAGAATGGTTGCGATAAATTCTGTACTTTCTGTGCTGTTCCATATACCAGGGGAAGAGAGATTTCGCGACCAAGTCCAGAAATCATTGATGAACTAAAACGATTGGTTGAAAAGGACTATAAGACCATCACATTGCTTGGGCAGAATGTAAATTCGTATGGTCTGGATAAAAAGGGAAACGAATTATCTTTTGCGGAACTGTTAAAAGAGATCGGTGAACTAGGCAATCAGTCCGGAAAAGATTTCTGGGTGTACTTTACATCTCCCAATCCGCGGGATATGGGAGATGATGTGCTTAAGACAATTGGTCAGTACAATTGCCTTGCCAAACAAATTCATTTGCCATTGCAGTCAGGTGATGATAATATTCTGATCAAGATGAACAGAAATCATAGTCTGAAAGATTACAGGAGAATCATTGCTTCTATTAACAAATACCTCCCTGCTGCAACCATTTTTACCGATATCATTATTGGTTTTACCGGAGAAACCGATGAGCAGTTTATGAATACCTGGAAAGCCATGGAAGAAATTCGATTTAACATGGCCTATGTTGCCCGTTACTCACCCCGGCCCGGAGCAGCCAGTTCCAGTTGGGAGGACGATGTTTCGCATCGTGTTAAGAAAGAAAGATTGCATAAGCTAAGTACTTTGTTGCAACAACATTCTTTAGAACATAACCAAAGAATGATTGGCAAAAGCTATAAAGTACTTATAACCGGTACAGACAGAAAGAAAGGCTTTTTATCCGGACTAACCGAAGGGAAAATCATTGTTCGGTTTGCCTCAGAAGACAAACTGCTTATTGGTAAGTTTGTTGAGGTGGAAATTACCTCAGCTGCCGATTTTGCTACCGAAGGGAAGTTGATTCAGGTATGTAAGGAAGCAATGACAGAAGCATGAAAAGAAAAGCAGCATTCAAAACCTTAGGGTGCAGGCTCAATCAATATGAGACCGATTCGCTGGTAACAGATTTTTACAATGCCGGATACGAAATTGTGAATTTTGGAGAGAAAGCAGATGTGTATATTGTGAACACCTGCACGGTAACAAACCAGGGAGACAGGAAATCAAAATACGCCATTAATAAGGCTGTAAGAACTTCAGGAGATGATTCTATAGTGGTGGTGGCAGGATGTATGGCAACAAATCAGAAAGAATACCTGGAGAGCAGAGATGACATTACCTATGTGGTAGATAATAAAACGAAAAGTTCCGTTTTCTCACTTGTCGATTCTCATTTCAAAGGAGAATTACTGCATCCTTCTGCTTTGAAACAGGACATTTTTAATTACAGCCTTGTTGAGAAAGGGTTTCATACAAGGAGTGCCATTAAAATTCAGGATGGCTGCGATAATTTTTGCACTTTTTGCATTGTGCCCAGTGTAAGGGGCCGGGCAGTCAGCAGACCCGTCAATGATATACTGGATAATGTACGCAGATCGGTTGATCTTGGAAACAAAGAAATGGTACTAACAGGGGTAAACATTAGCCGGTATGATTTTGAAGGATTGAATTTTGGTGACCTGGTAGAAAAAATTCTTGAATTACCGGGCAATTTTCGTGTGCGAATATCTTCTATTGAGCCGGAAGGTCTTACCGATAAATTCATAACTCAGTTTGAAAACCCTAAATTATGCCCGCATCTGCATCTGTGCCTGCAAAGCGGTTCTGATAAAGTGTTAATGCGCATGCACCGTTTTTATACTGTGGATCAATACATGAATGCAATCAATGCCTTTCACTCACGCTTTCCCGGTTTTAACTTTACTACCGATGTTATTGTTGGCTTCCCCGGAGAAACCGATGGGGAATTTCAGGAAACCTTAAATATTGTGAATGAGGTTGGCTTTAGTCACATCCATACCTTTAAATATTCTCGTCGTTCAGGAACAAGAGCCGACAGGTTTCCTGACCAGGTAAATGAAAAACTTAAAGCGGAACGAAGTGAGATCCTGCGCAAATTATCGGATACATTGAAATTCAACTACCGGAGCAATTTTATTGGTAAAAAGCAGACTGTACTTATTGAGCGTATCAATCCAAAAGGGATAGCCAGAGGTTATGGAGAGCATTACATACCTTTTAAACTCCATGGTTCCGGCACAAAAGAAAATACTTTCTATCAGGTGCATTTGACTGAAATTCTGAAGGACAAAGAGTTTAGCGCCGTGGGATCAATCGTGTAAAATTCTTATCTCATCTGGCTACTATAGATTACACACTTCCCGGGTATTGGCAGAACAATGAACAGAAAAAGTAAGAACTGTTTCATTCATTGTAAAACAGTTCTTACCAGCTTATCTGAGTGAGTAATTAATA
>CAYQDZ010000064.1:3580-13587 GCA_964416375.1 uncultured Bacteroidales bacterium | reverse complement strand
GAAAAACTCCGAAAAAAGAAATACAAGCTTGATGAGAATGAGATAAAAGAATATTTTGAACTGAATCATGTAAGGGAAGGTGTTTTTTATGTTAGCAGGCATTTGTATGGTCTTAATTTTGAGAAAATTGATACCGGTATACCAAAGCCACATCCCGATGCCGAGGCATATGAAGTAAAAGATTCAGATGGTGAATTCAAAGGCATTTTGTATCTCGATTACTATACAAGGGAAAGCAAAAGTCAGGGAGCATGGTGTGGAGTGTACCGTAAGCAATATAAGGCTGAAAATCAAAACATAAAACCTGTTGTAACAATTGTTTGCAACTTCCCTAATCCGGTGGGAGATGCTCCGGTGCTTTTAAGTCTTGATCAAACCCTGACCTTATTTCATGAGTTAGGACACGGATTGCATCAATTGCTTTCAGACGTGAGGTATGAGATCATATCGGGGACGAGCGTCAAGAGAGATTTTGTGGAGCTTCCCTCACAAATCATGGAAAACTGGGCCACACAACCGGAAGTATTAAGTTTTTATGCAAGGCATTATATTACAAACGAAGCCATGCCTGATGAGCTGATCGACAAGATTAAAAATTCAAAACATTTCAACCAGGGATTTGAAACGATTGAGTACCTTGCCGCCTCGCTGCTTGATATGAATTATCATTCCCTTACAGAGCCTGCAGATTTTGATGTAAACAGCTTTGAGACGGAATATTTATCAGGTATCGGGCTCATTCCTGAAATTGTTTCACGATACAGGACCACCTATTTCAAGCACATTTGGTCAAGTGGTTATCAGGCAGGTTATTACAGTTATCTGTGGGCAGAAATTCTTGAAAAAGATGCATTTGAAGCCTTTGTTAAGGCGGGATTGTTTGATCAGGAACTGGCAAGATCATTCCGGACTGAAATCCTGGAGAAAGGAGGAAGTGATGATCCTATGAAAATGTACATACAATTCAGAGGCAGGGAACCAAAAATTGAACCTTTACTGAGAGGCAGAGGATTGTTATGAAAGTTATGAGTTCAGAGTTTCGAGTTCTGAGTTAGTTTAGAAGTTGAAATGTTTAGGGTTTAGGTTCATAAAAACCAGTATTTATTCAATATCGAATGTCCAATGACAAATATCCAATGTTGAAATACTAGAAGTAATTTATTGGACATTGGATATTGATTATGAAACCATAGAATCGTAGAATTGACTTCCCTGCCAGCCGACAGGCTGGGTCGAGTTCGCAAGCTCGGTTGTTTAAATGGTAAATTGGTAATTCGTGATTAGTGAGTTTTGTTTTCAACAAATCCGAGAAAAGGAAGAACAAGCACCGAAGGTGCCCAATATTAATAGCGCGGGGTGAAGCCCCGTGGAACAGGATGCAAAGTATAAAAGTGTTTTATCTGCCTACTTAATTCAGGGATTATACAACTTATGAAACGCAAACCACATAGATTAAGTTGTGTAACTTGAGACCAGTAACTAGAAACTTGTGACTATAAATTTCAATATTGCCGGTATTTTTTGCTGTTAGCAGATAATTATTTTATTTTTATTATCAATCATATTTTTGATAAATTCATACTCTTATTTGGAGATGAAAGAAATTGCTTACTAACCTAACTTAAATTCTATGCTTCAATTTCAGAAAAATCATGCATTCATTTTAGCTTGTTTATTTGTCAGCCCTTTTGTAATGGCCCAATCAGTAAATCTGGTTGAAAATTATAGTTTTGAGAAATACAAGGATTGTCCGCAAACCTATACTCCTCAGGACAGAAGTCACAAGTTAATTCCCGGATGGACATACCCGACCATTGCCACACCCGATTATTTTAACAAGTGTTCACCGGTGAGAACAGAAGGTGTCAATGTACCCAAGAATTTTGCCGGCGAGAGTCAGCCGAAAACAGGAAAAGCATATGCCGGTGCTATTTTAAGCGGTACTGATGATGGTTACAGAGAATATATCCAGGGTTCCTTAAAAACGCCTCTTGTGGCGGGGAAAAAATACTGTGTAACCTATTGGTATAAGCTTGCTTCCTTTTCGAAATTTGCTGTTGATCAGCTGAGTATTTTCTTCAGCCTGCACCAGGTACGGAATGATCTTATGGTTAACCTGCCATACAAACCACAAATCAACAATAAAGTGGGCTTGTTTCTTGATAACATAGATGAATGGGAAGAAATATGTACGGTATACCAGGCGAATGGCAATGAAAAATATTTTATTATTGGCAATTTTAAATCGTATGACAATACCAATTATGTAGCCACAGATAAGAACATGAAAAACCTGATGAATAAAAAATATGCTTATTATTATTTTGATGACGTCATTATAAGGCCCCTGGATAATTGTACCGATTGCCCTTGTGTACATCATGATTTCGAGGCTGAAGTGATTGACACCAGTTTTACCGGGGGGTTTAATCCAAGAACAGGAACAGTCCGGCGAGCGCTCAACGATGGATACATTAAAATAGGCATGGTAGGTGGAACACCACCTTACAGGGTAGAGTGGTCTAACGGGATGAGAGGCAATGTACTCAAGGATTTACCGGCCGGGATATACAACTTTACAGCCTACGATGCGTTCAACTGCCAGGGTAGTGGAACGGTGTATTTCAAGACTCCTGATATTCTTTTGGATGTATTTGAGGAAGGTTTACAGACCATTGAAGAAGGGGGATCTATTGTTCTTGAAAACATTTTCTTTGAGTTTAATAAAACAGCCCTGCTTCCTGAATCTTTTACAGAGCTGGATAAAATAGCCTCTTTTGTCTTGAGCAATAATATTAAACAGATTGAAATTGGAGGTCATACCGATAGTGAAGGCTCCATTGCTTACAACCAGAAATTGTCAGAAGGTCGCGCCAGATCGGTGGTTGAATATTTAAGAAGCAAAGGCATCCAGCCTGAGCGAATGCAAGCCAGAGGTTATGGAGAACTAAAACCCATTGATACCAATATTTCTGAAGAGGGACGTGCTGTAAATCGTCGCGTTGAATTCACATTACTTAAAAAATAAATCAAACCTGAATATACAAACATCATGAAAAAAATATTTACTCTTATTTTATTATTCACTTTTGTTCTGGCAAATGCTCAGAACATAAAGCGGGGTTTCAAGAGTCTGGAGAAAAAAGAATATGCAAAAGCTAAGGAATCTTTTACAAAGGCTATTTCATCTGATCAGGGTAATGTTGGTGCAAACTTAGGAATGGCACTGGTTTTGGCCGATGAACAATCCACTTACTTTAATATTATTGATAGCTGGCAATACGTTGAGAGGATTGAAGGGAAAACCAGCGGATTATCGCAGGAAGACATTGAGATCATCGGAGAATATTTCATGAATACCGAGGTTCGAAGAACAAGCAGACCAGTTAAAAAGAAGATTGAAATTGCGCTGGGAGCAATTGAAGCAAGGTTAATAAAATATGTGCGCGAAGAGAATAATCTTGATGCTGTAAACACAGTATTAAAGAGATATCCGGATTTCAGACATTACGATAACGTAATACATATTCGCAATCAGTTTGAATACAGAAAGTACGAAAAACAAAACACCCTTGAGGCATATCAGGAGTTTATCCAAAAATTTCCTGATGCTGCACAGATAGATAAAGCAAACACACAGATAAACAAACTTTCATTTGAGAAAGCAAAATCTCAAAACACAGTCAGTGCATTTACAAATTACATTACCACTTTCCCTCAATCGGAATATTTACAGGCAGCCATAAAACTGCGAAATGCAGCAGCTTTTGCCGGGTCAGTAAGGATCAATACGCTTGCTGCATACGATAATTTTATTAAGTTTTACCCCGATGCGCTTGAGGTTTCTGACGCAAAAAGCCGTCAGCGGGTCATTCTGTATGATAAAGCCAAACGGATAAAATCGCTTGAAGCCTACAATGATTTTATTGAGCGCTATCCGGATGGAATGTATTTCATTGATGTTTTCAACCTGAAAGCCAGTGAGCTGGGAGCAAAATTTATTCAGGAAAATAATTTTTCAAAACCGTCGCTATCGTGGGCAAGAGGCTTTGATAATAACGGGAGAATTGAATCGGGTGGAGCCATGGCACTTACGAACAACGGAGGTCTTGTTGTTGCCTGCAATACGCGGGAAAATGATACATCCTTTGCAGATGCCTGGGTAATCAAACTGGACAATTCCGGAAAAATGCTCTGGAACAAAACCGTGGGTCAGCCTTTCGAAGATAGTATCAGCTCAATCCTGATTGATTCGAAGGGAAACATTATTGTTTTGGGTTATACCTGTGTTACACAAGACAGCGCATCAAGAATGGGATGGATGTTTAAGCTCGGTACCGATGGCAAAAAAATCTGGAATAAAAACCTTGGCAAGACAGATATAAAATCATGTGCTATTGATGAAAATGATAAAATATACATCGGAGGTTCCATAGCAAAAGATTCGCTCGGAAATCGCTATGCTCTGACAGTATTCAATTCAGAAGCCAAAAAGATATCGGAAAGAACGTATACCGGCAGAGGCTCCATCAATGATATCAAGATAGACAAGGAGGGGAAAATGATTCTGTGTGGGTCAAACTGGCTATTATGCACGGATGCCAAGAGATATATACTCTGGGATGATGCCCTTAATCCTTCATTAACCGCTACACATTCTGCAGGTACTGTTCATAGCGGCCTCTATTTTGCAGGATCGAATAAGCAGAAAATATTTTATGCAGGATATGCGCCAGGAGGTAAAAAGTTGTGGCTGCAGGAGTATGATAAAACGGATGAAACCCAGATGATCAGAGACATGGCTGTAGTATCACAGGGCAACCTGATGGTGCTTGAACAGAAATGGAGCAATGCCAAAATTAAGACCTTTTCTTCCAGTGGATCTGTTGTCGGTGTAAAAGAGTTTGGAGGGAATATTTCAGTAAATAAAATCCTTTCAGATCCAAATCAAGTATTGCTGGCAATGAACAATGGCGATTTAATGATTTTTAAATTTTCGCTTCTTCCGGCTCTGTAAATTTTTTTTTCCTGCGCATAAGGTTGCCAAACTCATCCTCAATATACTCAGGAGCAAACAAAACAATGAAGTACATAATTAAGAACGATGAACAAAAGACGTAGAATATGATAATTAAAATCCGCATTATATTGTCAATAAATGACTATATACAACAAGAAAATAGGGATAGATAGGGCATCTAGTAATATCAAATTTAATCGCTTTTATTTAAAATTGCCAATTTCTTTTAAACAAAGTGTTGATTGATAATAAGTTGACAATAATTAAATACTATTAAACAATTGATTAGAAGGTAAATGACGTGGAAGATGTAAAGTTTAAATTTGAGAAGCAAAAAAAAGAATTAGCCCAGAGCCTGAAGTACGCAAGTTATATTCAGCAAGCGCTATTTCCGGATCAGACTGTACTGAAAAGACTTTTTTCGGAACATTTTCTTTTGTATTTACCACGGGATGTTGTCAGTGGTGATTTCTACTGGGTTTCGAAAAAGAAGCATACGATATATCTGGCCCTGGCAGATTGCACAGGGCATGGTGTACCGGGAGCATTTTTAAGTATCCTGGGTTTATCCTTTTTACATCAGATTGTTGATAAAGATGAAAATACAACTGCTTCGGGTGTATTGAATACATTGCGCGAGTATGTTATGAAATCTCTTAACCAGACAGGTCTGGAAAGTGAACAGAAAGACGGTATTGATATGGCATTTTGCAAACTCGATACGGAAAAAAGCATACTTCAATTCTCGGGTGCATTCAATTCAATCTATATCATTAAAAATCCAAACCGGTTGGTTGAAATTCCCGGTGATAAGATGCCCATTGGAATAGCTGCAGCTGAAGAAACATCCTTCAGAAACCATGAAGTGAAACTGGATAAGGGAGATATGGTATATTTGTTTACAGATGGATATGTTGACCAATTTGGAGGAACAGAAGGCAAAAAATTTAAGTACCGGCCCTTTCGAAACTTCCTTTTAAACATTTGCAAATCATCAATGGATGAACAAAAGAAAGCTCTTTCAGACAATATAAATGCATGGAGGGGTAATTTGCCTCAACTGGATGATATTTCTATTTTTGGCTTTCGATACCATTAAAATATTCTGATTTTTTAATTGAAGGTGAATAACCTATCCTGATTTTTATCGTACACCATACAATTATGAATAACATAACAATCGCATTGTAGTAACTAAGTCATGATAAGAAAAAGATAAAATGAACAACATATATTTATTAACTATTTTTTATGAAGATTTTGTGTTCAATAAACACAAAATAAACCTACTTTTTTTTATACTTTTCCACAATTCCTGACAGGAATTGAAGTTATTATACTGCCAGCTTTATCTATGAGCCAATAAACAATGAAACTACTATCTTTCAATATTCAAAATTATCGCTCGATCATTTATTCCGGATGGTGTTCCCTGGCACACGATAATATTACCGCACTGATTGGACAAAATGAATCTGGTAAAACTTCCGTATTGGAAGCATTACATAGTTTCTACACTGGCAAGATCAACGAAGATGTGATGAGAAGCGATCTTTCAATTCCTGTTGTTAACTGCAGTTTTAATCTTGAGAAAAGAAACATTGCTGATGTACTGGAAACCCATCGTATTCCACCTGAAATATTAAAGCTCCTGCAATCAACAAAGGAATTTACTTTAACCAGAAAATGGAAAGCTGATCGCTCCAGTGTTTTATATCTTTCAAGTAATGAAGTTCTGGATTATTTTGAAAAAATTGAACTTGAGAAAGCTGCTATTGAAAATAGAACACAAGAGGAAGTAAACAAATTACTCGCCCTTTCCGAAGACTTGTTTAAAGAAATGGAAGTTGTTGAGAGCCTTAAAGAAGATGCGCAGAAAGAGCTTACTTCAAAGAGAAAAAGCCTGGATGAATCGCGGAAGAAACTGAGAAAAGCAAAACAACCGGATGCAAAGTTGATTGCAGAGAAGAATCTGGAATCAACACAATCTGAATACCATATTGCGGAGTTAGAATTTAAGAAGAAAGTCGAAGATTTTGAAAAGGTAAAAATAAGGACACAGGATTTATCAGAAAAGGTAACGGCATGCAAACTGTGTAATGACATTGTTCAGAAAAGTTTTGATCTCACAACTGAACTGGAAACATACCGGTCGAATTACAAGGAGGTTGAACACCAGTACGAAATTTCAACCAGCGAAAGAGACCGGAAAAAGGCTTACAACAAGCTTCAGAAAATTTATTCAGAACTCCTTCTTATTGAGAAAACCTATGATGATGTAAATAAAGAAGCCACACTTCAAAAAACAATTGCAGCTAAGGTTTTATCCGGAATACATTACAAACAGGCAGAGGCAGAGGCCAGGAATGAAATTCAGCAGGAAAAGCAGCTGTACAGTGTTTATGATCTGGGAGAGATATTGTCCCAATACATTCCTGTGTTCGAATTTTTTGAAGATTTCAGCAGTCTGTTACCCAATAAAATTGATCTGGAAGATATACTGAATGAAAATACAAATGTTGAAGGATACAAAGCAGCAAGAAATTTTCTTGAAGTGGCCGGTTTAAATGCAGCATTTTTCAGAGAAAAGAATCATCGTATTCTCAAACAGAAAATTGAAAATTTAAACGGAGAAATTACTATAAACTTTCAGGATTATTGGAGTCAGAATGTGGGTAAAAACAATAAGATCAACCTGAACTTTGAACTTGAACATTACGATTATACGCACCCCGATAAAAGTGGTAAACCCTACCTCGAGTTTTGGATTAAAGACAAGCAGGAAAGATTATACCCGAAACAAAGAAGCAGGGGTGTTCGCTGGTTCCTCTCATTTTACCTTGAATTGAAGGCTACTGCAAAACTAAATCATGTATCAAGGGTGATTCTGATAGATGAACCGGGATTGAGTTTACATGCCCGTGCACAGGAAGATGTGATAAAGGTTTTTGAAGATCTTAAAGACAGCATGCAAATTGTATATTCCACGCACTCACCGCACCTTGTAAACGTTAACAAACTTTACAGAATATTGGCAGTACAAAGAGCTGATGAACAGGACGACAGAAGTGAAACGCTGATTTTGGATGCAGGTGAATTGCATTCTGCATCCACCGATACTTTATCGCCTATATATTCTCTCATGGGAGTAGGAATTAACAACCAGGATTTTATACAAAAGGGGCACAACATCATTGTTGAAGATACGGTAACCTACTATTACCTGAATGCCTTTTACCGAATGGCAGGCATAGAGGAAAAACCATCCATAATACCCTCTACAGGCCTGACAAATATTCCTGTTTTATCAAACATATTTATGGGATGGAGACTTGGATTCTCCATATTGATTATGGGTAAATCAAGGGCAGATGAAGTGCTTGCTGATCTGGGTAAATCTACATTCTATACCAGGGAAGGGGAATTGGATAATAAATTGATCAGGATAACGGATTTGGAATATGCCGAAGATGTATTTTCCACATTAGATTTTAAAAAGTTTGTTATCCAAAAAAGAGAAGGCATAACCGAGCGAAATTCTGATTATATTATGGAGAATGGGCTTTCACGGACAATTTTAGCTTCGCAGTTCATCAATTTTTGTGAAAACAAAAACATAAGCATGAAAGACTTTGATGAGGATACAAGAAAAAACATTAAATTACTAATCAATAAAATTGAAAAAACCATTACATAAAGCGATAAATAAAAGTTGTTGATTTTGTATGTTTGATACCCTGAAACTAGCCCGTAATCCTTACTTAGAGCCTGTTACTTTCATTTTTTTTTGTTTGATTTTTTCATTAAGTGCTCATGCTCAGAAAACTGAAAAGTATTTCGAAAAAGCAGAAAGCTATTATCGTATTCAGAAATATGAGAAAGCAATAAAATGTTACAATAAAATAATGGATGCAGGAGAGTATGATGAACAAACATACTTGCAATGTGCACGTTGTTATGAAAGAATAGAAAAATATTCAAAAGCCGACGAACTTTTTACTCAGATTATATTCAAATCCGATACAGTGGAACCGGAAATTTTTCTTGAATACGGTGATTTGCTTATGAAGCTTGGCAGGAATGATGAAGCCCGAAGTTATTTTATGAGCTATAACAACCTTATGGAAAACAATGATTTAAGAGTACTGAGGAATATTAAAAGCATAGAAGATATTGACAAATACTACCAGGATACTTCATTTATACGTATTGAATTGCTTGCTCTGAGTTCAGAAGCAGAAGATTATAATCCAAGAGAATACGGGAACCATATATATTTTGAATCGAACAAAGATTACATCGACAGTGATCCGGTATTGCGATCATTATATATTCAATCTGTGGCCGATAGCAACAGTAACAAATCAAAAAAAATATCAGGATCCGGTAAGCAGGTTCTTAAAGGATTTGCCATGGCTGGTTCAACCGATGAAGTATACATGGCGGGCTATCCGGGAATTGCACGCAAAACCAGCTGAATTGAAGAGCAAATCCTTTGAAATAAGTGATAACAGGGAGATTGTAAACAGCACAACAATATTTTTCCCGTTTGATCATTACCAACCGGATGCAAATGAGCTGAACAAAATGGATGAGCTTTTCAATCTTCTGAATAACAATGACAATTACAGGGTAGAAGTTGATGGCCATACTACTATACAGGGAAGTACAGACTACAATTATGGATTGGGCTCTGAAAGAGCAAAATTCATTAAAAACTATTTGGTTGATAAAGGCGTAAATCCGGAAAGAATATTAGTTCTTAGTTACGGTGAGAAAAAATTAAGGAAATTTTGCCAACAGAATTGCACTCCAACTATACACAGGCAAAATCGTAGAACAGAAATAATTGTTTATAAGAACTGATTTATAACATAAGATGCACATAATCAGCCTATTCATATTATTTTCAATTTTCTGATAACAATAAACTGATAATTTTATTTGACGAATGTTTGTTTTTCTTTGACTAAAATGTATATTTGCT
>CAYQDZ010000064.1:0-3480 GCA_964416375.1 uncultured Bacteroidales bacterium | reverse complement strand
GTTTGAAAGTAAATGCTACTGAAACAACAGCCATACATTTTATCTCCTGGGCATACATATCTTCTATTCAAAGAGTGGATTTTGGACAAAACGGCGATTTTATTTGACGAAACGTTGTTTTTTTGTGACGAATGACTATATTTGTATACAGACATAAATTATTAGCTATGTGGTTGCTGTTTTTAATTGTTCCTTTTATCTCACTACTGGTTGTTGGATACTTAGTATTTGAAGCTCCTGAAGTAACCAATGATCTTACAGAATTTTAAAAACTTAAGGTTTTTCATTTTTTTTTATCTATTAGCTAGGTTGTTTGGTTATTTTTGGGGATGAAAAATAAACATATATTAGTAAACGTTTATCATCCCGTTATGAAGTCATTACAAATCATCATATTCCTTTTCATTACAATCAGAATATTTTCTCAGGATATTTCAGTTACAGATTATCGTGGAGAATTGAATATTAAGATTGAAATAATTGATGAGAAAAGAATTGAAAAAGGTGTCGAGACCTTATTGGAAGCTTCTTCAATAGAGCAAGAAGCTCTTGAAATATTAAAGGGGATTGATGATAAGGAAATTGCGGAAGGAGTTTCAGCCAATTACAAAAAGATGCTTAAGAAGTTCATTGAGGCTTCTGAATTATTTGGTGAGGGACATACACTGATCTATACTGTATTTAATGAAAACTGTGACAAATTTCAGGTGGAAATGAAGAAATTGAATCACTATGCTTCAGGATTAAATAAAGCAAAATATTACGAAACAAAAGGAGAAAGAAATTTTAAAAGAGCCAACTATCTTCGGGGAATCCTGCTTGATGCTGATAAACCCGAATGGATACAATACAAAATGCATGAGGCCTTTCAATTGGAAAAATTATCCATTCGCAATAAGGGAAGGGCTCTTCAGATCTACCAAGACTTTCCGGTAGAGTATCAATACGGATGGAAAAACGATGTTACACCGGAAAAGTTAGCTAAATTTTTTAATAATCCTGTAATCAAATTGCCCCCCGAAGACATATTCAAGAGAAAACCGAAAGGAGAAAGACAAACCCCTGAGGGAGGAGAGATAGTTTTCAGAGTGCAAATTGCAGCTCATACAGTCATGTTGGAGAATGATTATATTAAAACATTCTATACCGGTCAGGATTCGATTTTGGAAGTCCATGAAGGACAATGGTACAAATATCAAATCGGAAGTTTTGATAGTTTTAAATCTGCTGACAAGTTACGAATTAAGTGCCGTGTTCCCCGCTCTTTTGTTGTAGCCTATCAGGAAGATAAGAAGTTAACCATTAAGGAAGCGCTGGCAAAGCTCCAGAATACTCAGTAAATGGTAATTTTGTAAATAGGTAACTCGCTGATAACCTTTCCTTCCGATTCGACGGTTAATTTAATGCTGATTACACGGTCAGTTCCAATATATTTTATCAATTGCCTTGTTTTTCTGGTCATTTTATTTGAAAGGTTTTGGTGTGAGACATGAAAACCTCCATAATTGTAACCAATCAGGAATTCACTGATTTTTTATTGCATCAGCTAATAATACACTGGTTATATCATATTCAGCTTAGCGTACTATAAAGTTTTACTTACTAAAGTGTTTTGTTGAGAGCAATCCACATGCTGCCATGATATCTTCTCCCCGGGAAGCCCTTACAGTGGCTATAATTCCCTTCTTATTAAGTCTATCTCTGAACTTTTGAACAGCAATATCATCTGTGCCCTCTAAAGGTGAATCAGGGATCTTATGAAATCTTATCAGGTTTATTTTGCATCTTAGTCCATTGAGCATTCGGGCAATCTGATTAACATGTTTTTGCGTATCATTAAAATCTTTAAATAAGATGTATTCAAAAGATAAACTCCTTTGTTTATCCAGATGATATGTCTTAAGTGTTTCAATGACCTTGACAATAGGGTATTTTTTTTCTATAGGCATAAGCATTTCTCTTTCTTCGGCAAAAGGACTATGCAAACTAACTGCCAGATTACATCTGCTTTCTTTAAATAATTTCTTGATACCAGGTATCAGACCAGCCGTTGATATTGTTATTTTCTTTGGACTGATTTCCAATCCATAATCTGATGATATTATTGTCAGCGCTTTAAAAACCGGATCAATGTTATCAAAAGGTTCTCCCATACCCATGAATACAAGATTTGTAATGTTTTCTTTTTCAGGAATTGAAAGAATCTGATTTAGGATTTCAGCTGTATCCAATTGTCCCTGAAATCCTTGTTTTCCTGTCATACAAAACTGGCAACCCAGCTTACATCCCACTTGTGAAGAGATGCAGAGGGTATGTCTTTTTTTCTCGGGGATATAGGCAGTTTCAATCTGTTTGTTCTGAGCTGTAGGGAATACATATTTTTTTGTGCCGTCTTTTGAAATGCTTACATGGGAATATGAAATTTTGCCTATGGTAAAATCTTCTGAAAGCAATTTTCGTCCATGCATAGAAATATTGGTCATTTCTTCAAATGAATTAGCCCCTCGTTTGTAAATCCATAAAGCGATTTCACGTGCCGTGAATTTCGATAGATTAAGATGAGCAGTCTCTTTTTGTATCTCATCCGGTGTCATACCCAGAATTACTTTCTTTGCTTGTGTCACTCGGTCAATATGAATTAAAACTCAGCAACAGAAACCTGAAACAATTAGCAGATAATCAGTTTTCTGAATTGTCGCAAAGATAATACTTAATCAGATAGTGCTTAACAACAGGAAAGAGGCTGTCTAAAAAGTTAAAACCACCTGCTTGATGAGATGGTTTTACTTTGTGAAACTCTGTGTAATAGTAAATTAAAAATATACCACAGCGCCTCCGCTGAGTAGCTTCGTCCGACGCCATAGGCTTTGGCCGACGGCTGTCAGCGCTCGTGGAAAGTTACTCAAAGTAGACACTTAGGGCATACCAAGACTTTTTGGACGGCCTCTTCATGAGATGAATGCTTGTAATTGTATCTAGTAAAGATTTAACTGAAAGCTTTCTTTAACAACAATCTCCGGTTCACCCTGGAAGGATGTTATGAGGCCTGTGGCAGCTATATGCTGATTTCTAAAGTATCTTTCAGGCCATTTGCTATATTGTCTGGCAATCCAGCCGGGAATTACTGTGGTGAAATCCTGGTAAGGATAATATGCCCCATAGTAAAGGAAATATTCGTCGGTAGATCTGGAATAATATACTTCTGAAACTCTTCCGTAAACTGTCATCACATCGCCCATATAATATTCAGCAAAGTATGCAGATACATTGGCTATATGGTACCCATGACGGTAATGCCAGTATTTCACCATGGGGTACATTCTGATGTAATGACTGTGCATGACCGGAGTCCAGATAATATTTAGCGATACAGGAGCTCTGTATTCATAATGTCGTGCTCTGTATGCTCTGCTTGGAGGAGGAGCGTGGTATTGATGTACTCCTGCATGCCTTCCTGTGTATTGACGACTTGAAACATAT
>CAYQDZ010000063.1:0-13713 GCA_964416375.1 uncultured Bacteroidales bacterium | reverse complement strand
GCTTCCGACGCCTCGCATCTGCCCCAAACTTGACGCATGAATAATGCAGGTTAAGTGATGCTTTATTTTTTTTTGACAATTCGAAACAAAATAGTTATCTTTGACGTTAGTAATGTAAGGCGATAGTATGATTGTTGCATTTGGTTCAAAAGACACTGAGAAAATATGGCAAGGAGAACGAGTTAAAAAGATTCCATTAGAGATTCAACAAATTGGACGACGAAAACTAAGGATGATTAATAACTCTCAAGACATTAATGATTTGAGGACACCTCCATCAAATCGACTTGAAAAGTTAAAAGGGAAAAGTAAAAATTTTCACAGTATCAGAATCAATGACCAGTGGAGAATCGTTTTCAAATGGGAAAACAATCAAGCTTATGATGTTGAGATCATGGATTATCATAAATAAAGAAGGATTATAAAATGGAAAGGTTAGCAAATATTCATCCTGGAGAAATATTACAAGAGGAATTTCTTAAACCTCTTGAGGTAACTGCATATCGACTTTCTAAAGATACTGAATTACCTCAGACTCGTATTTCTCAGATTTTAAAAGGAAATCGCAGGATTACAGCTGATACTGCTCTGAGGTTAAGTTCGTATTTTGGTAATTCGGCTAAATTTTGGCTCGGACTGCAAGATGATTATGACATTGAAGAGGAAAGAGCAAATAATAAAGAAGTATTCAATAAAATAAGGCAATTGAGAAAAAACGCCTCACAAGCAGTATAGTTAATTGCCGGACAAGATGTTTACATAATAAAACAAAGCTAACAGTGGATGTGAACGTTTACCCGGCCGTTGCGGACAAATGGGCCCGCCTGACTACGCAGTCGGTCAGGCAGACCGGAAATCGGCAACTAATCATACTGCGGACCATTGTATGCAATAAAACAAACCCTTCCGTTTTCTGACAATTCCGGACTGGACTTTATTGCTGGCTACATTGCTTGTAAAGCTTAGTTTTCAATGAACAAAAAAGATACTGCACTCCCAGCTCAGCTCGCATGTGCTTCAAACCTGTTGGGAATCAACAGATCCGTTTGCACATGAAATATCGCAGGTAAACTGCTGAAACGCGATTCGTCGCGTCTCTACTCGTTAATGTATACCCGCTTCACTCGTGAGGATATGCTGGTAAGTACTTCATAGGGAATGGTACCAATTTTTTTAGCGATTTCACCAATAGAGTTTTTCTCCCCGAATACAATCACTTCATTACCTTCTTTTGCACCGGTTCCGGAAACATCAATCATACACATGTCCATACAAATATCCCCTACGAATGGGACAAGCTGATTTTTCAGCAGTACCTGCCCGTTGTAATTTCCCATTTTACGGTTCAGCCCGTCTGCATATCCAATAGGGATTATACCAATCAGGGAATCGTTTTTCACTTTACCGCGCCGGTTATACCCGATGGTATCATCAGAAGTAAGCTCTTTTATCTGGCTGATCCTTGTTCTTAAGGTGCTGACTGTCTTGAGTTTCTTTTTAACACTCGATATTCCGTGCAAGCCAATTCCCAATCGTACCAAATCAAAGTGGGCCTGCGGAAAACGTTCTATTCCTGCTGAATTTAAAATATGACGCAGTGGCTGGTATCCGATACGTTTGGTAATGGTATCGCAAATGCCGGTAAAAAGCTGGATTTGTTGTGTGGTAAAAGCATCCTCATCGGGGCTGTCGGAGGCAGCAAGATGAGAAAACAAGGCCTTCACTTTGATGTTCCTATACTGTTCCAGTTTTTTCACAAGCTCCGGGATCTCTCCGGGCATAAAACCCAGACGATGCATGCCTGTATCCAATTTGATTTGTACGGGGTATTCAGGGATCTGGTTGGTTGCGATGATTTTTGAAATGGCATCCAATCCACTAAAGCTGTATAGTTCAGGTTCAAGATCATACTCTATGATTTTATCGAAGTTATCGGGCGATGGGGACATTACCATAATAGGCAAAGTAATGCCTGCATTTCGCAATTCCACACCTTCATCGGTAAACGCCACGCCCAGGTAATCTACTTTTTCATGTTCTAACAGATTGGCAATTTCATAACTACCGCTTCCGTATGATAAAGCTTTGACCATGACCATGATTTTTGTGCCGGATTTCAGCTTGCCACGAAAATAATTCAGATTCGAAACCAGGTGGTTCAAATTGATTTCCAGCACTGTGGTATGTTTTTTTCCGGAAAGGGCACTTACAATAGTCTCAAAACCGTATTTTCTTGCTCCTTTTATGAGTATTGCGTGATCAGAAAGATCAATATCCGGAAGTTTTTTTTGCAATTCGCCGGTATTTTCGTAACAGAGAGATCCTTCGGGTAACTTCATGAATTTTGATATCTGGCTGCCAACAACTATGAGTTTGTCTATACGGTAGCAGCTTAGTAGTTTTAACACCTCAGCATAGAGCTTATTATCCGGTTTTCCCGATTGCTGAATATCAGAAAGGATCAGTGCATGCTTTCTATGTTGTTTTTGCATAGCTAAATAATCGAGAGCTATGCGAAGGGAATTGATATCGGAGTTGTAACTGTCATTGATCAATGTACTGTTGTTTACTCCTTCAATCTGTTCAAGTCGCATGGCCACCGGGGTAAGTTGACTGATGGCCTTTTGTACCCTTTGAATATCGTATATATTGTGGAGAAGAAAGGTGATAATATGCAGACAATTTTCAATGGATGCATTATCGGTAAAGGGTATGCTTAAGCTATGATTTGCTTTTTCCACGGTTATAGCCAAAATTGTCTGGTGTTGTTTCTTTTCAATTTTGGATACATACAAATAGCAGGCGGGATTGTGTTCCGACCAGTCGATATGTTTTTTCTTGCTTAAATTCATATCGGCAGCTATTGCTTTACGAATGATTTCATGATCGTAGCAATAGAATATCATTTTTGATTTTTGAAACAGTAGCAGCTTTTCTTTTGCCTTTTGTTCAAGTGTGTTGAAATTTTCCTGGTGTGCAGGGCCAAGATTTGTAATGATGCCATATTCCGGTTGAATGATGCTTTCCAGCTTTTGCATTTCTCCGGGTTGCGAAATGCCGGCTTCCAAAATAATCCATTTAGCCTGCTCATTCAGCATCCATACCGATAAAGGAACTCCAACCTGTGAATTGTAACTTTTAGGACTTCTGCTAACAACATGTTCCATGGACAGACACTGGAATAACCATTCTTTCACAACCGTCTTTCCATTGCTTCCGGTAATCGCTATAACAGGCATCTTTAACTGTTTACGGTACGCTGAAGCTAGTTTATGAAATGCCTCCAGAGCATCAGTGACAAGAATAAAATTTGCGCTTTTTCCGATGGATTTGATAAAAGAAGATTCTTCGACAAGGTAATTTTTCAGTCCTTTCTTAAACAGAGTCCCGATGAATGCATGACCATTGTGCCTTTCCCCTTTCATGGCAATAAATAAACCGTCATCAATATGACTGATCCGGCGGCTGTCAATTTCTAAATACTCAATCACTTGTTTTCCATCACCATGTAGTTTGCCTCTTGTGATTTGAGCGATTTGGGACAGATTGAATTTAGGCATAGTGTTTTTTTGTTGATTGTATTCTGTATACAGAACATGCTATTCACGTCAGCAACCTGCTGACATGAGATCCTAAAATAGTGAATTGTCAGAATATTAGCATGAATTTGAGCAAAAGTAATTTCAGATAAATGAAAAGCAATCTGGTAATGGATCAAATGAACAGACAGATAAGTATTACATTTGATATATAGTTTGGTGAGTATCTTTTTTTTTATCTCTCAGGCAAATTTCTCAAACATTCATACGTTTGTATATTAAAACATGGTTATGGAATTTAAAAATACAGCGGAAGTATTGTATGCACAGGCCAAAGAAATTGTCGACCTGATCGCTAAGATTGAGGCCTCTGAAGATATGCATAGTATTGATCTCGACTTGTTGCTTGAGAAACTCAGAAATATTTATGATCTGATTTCAGACATGAAAGCGACCATACCGGTGAAAAATAAACCAGACAAACCTGAAATCACCAAAAAAGTTATTGAAAAAGAATTAAGCCCGAAATCTGAATCCATGGAAAAATCTTCTGACAAAAAAGATGAGGCTAAGGCTAACAAAGAAACAAAGCAGGACAAAGGCAGTAACGGGGCATCAGATAAAGCTTCCTATGTAGCAGACAGGTTTAAATCCTCAATGCCTACTGTAAACGAGGGAATGGCCGACAAATCAAAGAAAGATATGCTTTCATCACAGCTAAATCTTACTCCCATAAACAGCATTTCCGGCGCCATTGCGTTAAATGAGAAATTTGAACTCATCAGTGAATTGTTTGCCGGGGATAAGAATAAGTTTGAGAACACGCTGGAAGTATTGAATCAGGCCGATAGTTTTGTGGAGGCATACAATTATCTGAATAATTCTTTTGATTGGGATATGGACAGTGTTTATGTGCAACGAATTCTGGAACTGATTCGCCGAAAATTAATTGTGCGACGTAATGATCAGTAAGCTGTACCTGGTTCCGACACCCATAGGAAATCTTGAAGATATTACTCTCCGGGCACTGCGTATTTTAAAGGAAGTTGATCTTATTCTTGCCGAAGATACCCGCAAAACCGGTATTCTTTTAAAACACTATTCCATTCAGACCAAAATGCAGTCATTTCATAAGTTCAATGAGCACAAGAAATTACCTGCCTATATGAAAATTATGGAAGATGGAAATAAAATTGCACTTGTATCTGATGCCGGCACTCCTTCTATCTCCGATCCAGGGTTTTTACTGGTGCGTGAGTGCATCCGGAATACTATTGAAGTGGAATGTCTCCCCGGAGCCACAGCTATTATTCCGGCCCTGGTAAATTCAGGTTTGCCATCGGAAAGGTTTGTTTTTGAAGGATTTCTTCCACACAAAAAGGGCAGGTCCAAACGATTGGATTTGCTGAAGCAGGAAGAACGTACCATCGTTTTGTATGAGTCTCCCCACCGATTGGTAAAAACCCTGAAAGAACTGGCAACAGCTTTTTCTGAAGATCATAGAGTTTGTGTATCGCGCGAACTTTCAAAAATTCACGAAGAGAATGTTAGAGGAACCCTTAAGGAAGTCAGCGATTATTTTTCCAAATCTCAGCCTAAAGGAGAAATCGTGATTGTATTTAGTCCGGTAGTATAAAATGTCTATATGCTGGTGGTTCTAAAGGTCAATCGTAAAAGATTATCAATCTGCAATAGTATGATTATGGCAAAGATCAGTTTTTGTTATACCCAGGGCAATAGTAAAAACCATGTTCTTGTATTTTTCAACAAGATACCTGTAAGAATTTATATTGTCCTGAAGTACTTGCTGGATGTATATTTCATCCATTAATTATCCTGCTTAGTAAGTTTTCCCGTAATGTAATGATTTGCTGCCAAACTAATTCCTCCGAACAATAAGATCATGGTGAAATAAGAGACCTCTTCATCAACAATAGAATATTGCTGCAGAAGGTAACCAAAAAATATCCCCAGACCAATACCTATAAAAAAGATACCTGTCCTGAGTGATTGAAAGGGGCTGTATTTTTTATTTTTCAGCTCAAATCCCTTTTCAATCATTGCCATTCTTTGCTGGTGTCTTGTTTTAAAATAAAAATAGAGTGATAAGACTATGGCAGCAAAAAATGCTATTGGAACTAAGACTTCTTCAAAAATTTTTGCAGTTTCCATGTTTTTGTTTTTTATAGTTTATACTATGGTTATATACTTTTTGATCCATAAAGCAATACATTGGTTACAGCTTTTTCCGTTTTTTTTATGAAAATATTGCGATAAAAATAAGTACTGAAAATCTGTTCGCTATCGAACGCCTAAAGTACAAAACCGGTCAATTGAACGATATGACAAAACCTACTAAGTATTGATAAAATGCAGTATATGAGTTTTATACGAATTTTGGCACAATAGCTGTTCGCTAATTTCATAACCAAAGAACCAGAATCATGAAAACAATTTATAAAGTTTCGGCCTTGTCCGGACTTCTTCTCCTATGTTTAGTTTTTTTCATTTGTTCAAGGCTGAATGCTCAGACTATTATTAGTATTGAATCATCTCCCGATAGTGTTTTTGTGATGAAAATACAAAACATGGATCTGATGGAAAAGTCGCAAGATCTTATTCTTATCATAGACAGTACCCTGGTGACATACCAATTGAATGATGAAAAGGTTTTTGCATTCCTGGATACCCGGCACCAGGACCATCCCCTATTTAAAATTCATCAGTTAGATGCAGTAAAATCAGAAATGAACGTGCAGGATCATGATCTTATGGATTATCTTGTAGAAAAAACGATCATGGAAGAAGATGAAGAAGAGGATACTATGGATTTGGAAGAGTGGATGTATCATTCCGAAGATTGGTTAGAAGAAAAATGAATGATCCCTATTCAGAGCAAACACCACTATTTGATGTTTTTTTCATCCCTTTTTAATAACGTTTAAATAACATGCCCTACATAATCTCTGATCAGAAAGTCCATTACAAAATAACTCCCGATAAAGGCCAAATCACTCCTATTCAGGTATTATTTATCCTGGTTAAGTTGCCTCTTTTGGTTTTCAGGCAGTTAATTTATATCTTTAAGTATATCAGAGTATCATCCAACCAATGAGAAAACTATGGAATAAGTTATCCTACCTGGGTATTCACGAGAAAGATACGGGACTTAAGCAAAGAACAATGATTTTAAGTAATCAACTTAATTTTATTATGCTGATTACGATGATTGGTTTGCTGATATTCCTGACTGTGATGCGCAGAGTGGAAGATAGTACATTTGGAGTAGGATCTTTAAGGGTATTGTTGTTGTTAATATTCAATCTCGTAAATCTTTGTTTGTCTTATTTTAAGTTTCCGAATTTTGGCAGGATTTCACTCATATTTGTATCCCCTTTAATTTTTCTTATTTTCCCGACAGTCATTGGATTTGTTGAAGAGGAAAGTTTCAGTTATTATCCCTTTATTTTAATAGGTTTTTCAGTTCTCCCCCAACTTCTTCTTGTTCCCGTTAGAGAAAAATTCCTGCATTGGTTTTCTATTATCTATTATGGATTGCTTTTGTTATTCATTGAAAAAATTCTCATTTTATTTATGCCGGAAGAATTTGTTATTGTAAAAATCATTGAAGGATTCTTTGTTTATTTTAAAGCAGCACAAATATGCATTTTTGTTTTTCTGCAATTTGCTGTGTACTATTTAAGAAAATTAAACATAAAATTTGAAAAGGATCTCAATGAGAAAAACACGACTCTTGACACACAAAATGAAGAATTAAAAGAAACTCTCAACAAGTTAAAAATCACACAAAAGCAATTAATTCAACTTGAAAAAATGTCTGTTATAGGTACACTGACATCTGGAGTAGCTCATGAAATTAATAATCCTCTGAATTTTATTTCAGGAGGACTGGATTTAATAAATGAGAGCAACATCAGGGAAGAAATAAAAAAAAGCAGTAAGACATTTGATGACTTCAATACAGCTATTCAAATCATCAGAGAAGGTGTTATTCGTACTACAAAAATTGTTGATGCTCTCATGAATTTTTCATACAAAGAAAACTCATTATTAAAACCCATGGATATTCATCAGATCATTGAAAGTACACTGTTGTTTTGCAATGCCAAGATACCTGTCGATATATCCATAACCAAAGAGTATCATTTGAAGTATGAAGTACCTGTATATCAGGATAAAATGCATCAAGTGTTATTGACCATTATTGAAAATGCAATTGCCTCAATTCGTAGTAAGAAGAAATTGAATAAAGAGTCAATAATCTTTAGTACCGATACAGTGGAGCAGGATCATGAGAAAAAAGCAATTATCAGAATAGAAAATACCGGTCCAAAAATACCTGATAATATCAAGGATAAAATATTTGATCCGTTTTTTACTACAAAAGATCCGGGTGAAGGTACAGGACTGGGTTTGTCCATTGCCTACTCATTTATCCTGGAGCATCACGGTACTATTGAAGCAGAAAACACAAAGCGGGGAGTACGATTTAGTATTGAATTGCCTATCTGAATATCAACGATTCAATTTTTTCAGGGAACAGATATGAAATTCATTTTATTTGTCATCATCATTTTCCAAAGCTCTGTTCAGAAGACTGTCCGGTAAATTCTTTTTTGCTTTCACACCCAGGGTTTTTAACTTTTCCACTCTTCCTATAAGATTGCCACGCCCCTCGCTGATTTTTTTCATGGTGTCTTTGTAGTGCATGGAAGCTTCATCCATTTTCTTTCCGAGTTTCACCAGGTTTTCACTCAACCGGACAAAATCGTCATACAATGATCCTCCCTGGCGTGCTATTTCCAATACATTTTTGTTCTGGTATTCCTGCTTCCAAAGGCTTTCGATCATTTTGAGTACAGCCACTAAATTTGTAGGACTTATAAGCAGAATTCTTCTTTCGTAAGCGTAGGTCCATAATTGAGGTTCACTCTTTATGGCTAATAGATAGGCAGGTTCTATCGGCATAAACAGGATGATAAAATCAAGGGTTTTTATTTCATCAATGTCCTGGTAGTTTTTGGATGCCAGGTTGTTGATATGGTTTTTCACCGAGGTAAGGTGTGCTTTTAATGCTGTTTCCCTGTTTTTATCATCTTCTGCTGCCATGTAATTATTGTAGGCAGTGAGAGTGACTTTTGAATCGATAACAATGCTTCTTTCTCCCGGGTAATGGACGATTACATCCGATTGAGATTTCCGGTTTTCTTCAACATCGAATGAATCCTGTACGGTATATTCCTGTCCCTTTCTTAATCCTGTTCTTTCCAGAATGTTTTCAAGAATAACTTCACCCCAATTGCCCTGGGCCTTTGAATCTCCTTTTAATGCTTTGGTGAGTGAACTGGCTTCTTTGCTTATTTGCTGGTTCAGTTCAGCAAGACGTTTCACTTCCTCTTTTAGTGAAAAACGTTGCTGGGCTTCTTTGTCATAGGTCTCTTCAACTTTCTTTTCAAATTCTTTAATCCGTTCATTCAATGGTTTTAAAATGAGATCCAGGTTTGTTTTGTTCTGTTCGGTAAATTTTTTCGATTTTTCTTCGAGAATTTCATTTGCCAGGTTTCGAAATTCCATATTGAATTTTTCCCTGATCTCTGTCAGTTCCTTTTTTTGTTCCTCTAATCTTAAAACAAGATTTTTTATTTCGGTTTCTTTTGAGCTGTTCTGAGCATTGAGAGTGAATAAGGCATTTTCTTTTTCTGTTAACCTGGATTTGATCTCTTCCAATTGCTGCAACAGAAGTTTATTCTTTTCTATTGATGCCTGTTGATCGGCTGTGCTTTTGGTTCGAAAAAAAAACCAGAATACAAGGGTAGCTATTGCCAACCCGGAGAGAAAGAATACAATTTCCATTTCAGTACCAGTTGAATAAATAAATGTAGGATTATTTTTTTAATGGTTCATATTTTGTTAAAAAAAAGACCCGCTTATGAGCGGGCCATTAAAAAGTATTCTGCATTTACATTATTCCGGAGATATAGCTTCTACCGGACATACATCTGCACAAGCCCCACAGTCTATACAAGCGTCCGGATCAATTTTGTAAATATCACCCTCATGGATTGCTTCGGAAGGACATTCATCAATGCATGTGCCACATGCAGTACAATCATCGCTAATTATGTAAGCCATAATAATTAATTTTAAATAATAATAGTGAGCAAAAGTAATTTCAAAAATGAAACTTCAAAATAAAATTATCAAGAAACAGCTAATTGAACGAATTTTAAAATGTAAAGTTTCAAACAAGACCAGCGGATTTTATGGCGGGGGCAATTACTTTCCAAAAATCATTCTGACACCTGCAAGCAACAGCAGCACTCCAAAAATTTTCTTTAACTCTCTCTCGGGCAAACGAACAGCAAATAATCCTCCCAGATAACTGCCTATCATAAATGCTACAATAAGGATCATAGCAAATTTGTAGTTTACAAATCCTTTTTTATGATAACTTATCAATGCAAGAATACTTACCGGAGGCAACAGTACGGCGAGACTTGTGCCTTGTGCTTCATGTTGTGTCATTCCGAAAAATAAAACAAGAACAGGAACAATAATGATTCCTCCGCCAACACCCATACCACCTGCTACAACTCCAGCCACAATACCAGTCAGACATAAAAGAATAAAATTTTGAATATCCATGGTGATGAATTAAAAATCAAGACTTAATGAAAGATAGAAGACACGCGGCAAAACCTGCATGTTTTCTATACCCCATGCCCAGTCTAACCGAACAAAATAACCAAACAATTGAGATCTTACTCCAAAACCATATCCGGCAACTATGGGTTCTCTTTGGGCATAAATCTCTACTTCAATAGGTGGTTGTTCAATGATATCATTGTCATAGGCATTTTCTCCCGACCAGGGATGTTTACCTGACCAGGCTGTGCCTATATCAAAAAATCCAACCACCTGAAAGTTTTGCAGGAAGGCATTGCTTAATGGATGATTGGCTAAATAACGGATAATTGGCCAACGAATTTCTGTATTGATAAGAGCAAAACTATTTCCGTTCCTGATGTTCTGAGAAAATCCTCGCATATTTGTGGCAACAGCCTGATATGCATAATTCTGATCCTCATCAATACGGATCTCACTCAATGGAATAAATGTTGGCGTTTTATAAGGAGTCAAATTGGTCCAGTTGTCAACACCACCAAGGTAATATATTAAACGGGCACTGCCGAAGGAAGTACTGGAGGCAAACCGTGTTGCCCAAATCAAATTTCGATGGAGTACGATGTAATGCCTGACGTCTATTCCCACGACAAATAAATTATCGTAACGCTCATTTAATTGTTGATAATATTCTCCAAATATTTTAAACCGCGTGCCTCCATAAAGATTTATACCAAGCGAACGCGTATTATCGAAAATATATTCACCCTTTAGTCTGCCCCAGTATTTATTTGTATTGGGCTTCTCCAGAGTCTGTAAAAGATTTGCATAGTCAATAAGGTATACATTCTTATCTGTACGCAGGCCGACTGTAGCAACAAATGAAGTAACCTGAGAAAAGGGATAACGTGTTATCATGGATAACTCATTTGAGATTGTTTTTACCAGAAGGCTGTTATTATCTCCTGAATAATGTTTAAAAGATTGACGATGGAATACGTACTGCTTATCCAGCCTGGATTTTAAGTTTTCAAAACTTAACAGATATTCACTGCTTTGAAAATCGAGTGGAAGCCGGATACCACCTGTAATCTTATAATCTTCGAAGAGATCATGTGTTCCAATCTTTAAGAGGAGATTTATACCAGGATTAAAATACACTGCACCGCCGGTGAAGGCTTGGTATGATTCACTCAGAAAGCTAAAGTCAATCTGACTTACAACATAGTTCTGATAGAAAGATTTCTGGTATATTCTGGTTTTTGCTTCTTCTTCTTCGATGGATTCAACAATCTTTACATTCAGTTTTTTTTCTTTCAGCTTACTATTGAAAAGATTGATTCTCTCAATTTCAAATATGTAATTGTTTATGTCTATCTCTGATTCGGCAAATTGCACTGTATCATCATTATATAACAAGGTATTATTTTCAATGGAATCAATAGGGATTTCAATTGTAACAACATTCTGCAGACTATCCTTTAGCATTAATTTTCGCGTTCTGGCTATTCTGTAACTGGTTGGCTCAGGTTCCTCTTCTAATATTTCTTCCACCTCAAAATTTCTGTTGTACATGTAATATCGTCCATCTTTAAAAATGATTTCAGCAGCAGTGCCTGTTTTCTGATTGTAATCATGGTCAATTATGTTGCGCGGGTAATCAGTAACAGGTTGGGTAATTGCAAAATACTTATAATGAATGGTGGTGTCTACATAATGAATTGTGCTATCAAACTTTGAATAGTATTTATTGATAACTCCGGTTTTATCACTTAAAGAAAGAAATTTGTTTCTACTAATTTCCAATGCCTGGGTTTTGTTGACATATTGCTTATCGGCGAGGCGCATAAGTTGATTTTCCCGGGCAGCATAATTGTAAATAAAAAGATCTTTTGTCATGGCTATTTTTGTGTCGACTGCTGCCACACTTAAAGAATCTGACCTCCTGTCGGAGCTAAAAATTATTTCTTGTGAATTGTTGATGAATCCCGGGTTTATATCAGTAGCTATATCATTTGTAACCTGGTAATTGGTGCCTGCTGCTATGTTATGAACATAGATATCGGTTTTTCCTTCTTTGATGGCAGATAACACCATGAGTGTACCATCGTGCGAGAAAGAGAAATCAAGAATTTTTTCAAAATACAATAGATTTCGTGATTGTAAATTTTTTTCTCCAAAGGTAAAATAATACAATTTCAAGCCACCTTTTTCTTCGATTATGAAAGTAAGAATTCTGCCCGATGGATGCCAGGCAAGAACCGGATAAGAGTAGTCTGTAATTTGTTCCAGTTTGTGTTCTTTTTTGATTATCTTTTTCCTTTTCCCGGTTTCAAGGTTGTGAATCCATATCTTATATTGTCCCATCTGATTGGTTACATAAGCAATATATTTCCCGTTGGGATTGATCTTGATTTGTTGATAGACTCTTTTTTTATGCGGTTTCTTCTTCAATAAGCCTGTTTGAGGTATGCTTTCAAGATTGTCATACTCTGAGTATAACTCTTTATAATACGATACCCAGTTTCTTGAAAGATCTTTTAATGAAGCACCAATAACATAGAGAAATCCAATATTGGCATTCTTATTCACCTTTGTAAGGTACAGTATGCTCGGAATCACAGATTCGCCATAAGCTTCTGCTATGTATCGCCAAAAAGAGTGGCCGGCATATTTTGCATCTTCACCTACAAGCCTGCTGAATTTTTTGTATTTTTTACTAAGAATACCATCTTTCACCCTGTTTTCGGTATCAAAATCCCACTCTTTAGAAATGTAAGCGATCAAACCATCAATATACCAGTCGGGAAGATTAATAAGGGTTGAACTGGCAACATTTGATCTGAAGTTCAGACCATAGATCATCTCATTGATCAATACTTCTGCAATGGCTGCTGAAATTTGCTGTTCCAGTTTTCGATAATCACCTTCGAAGTAAAGAAATACTTTGTTTCGGTCTATCTTTGTAAGACCGCCGATATTGTTATCTGACTTGCCCGTAATGAGTCCGATATTGCTCTGCCTGAAATCTGAAAGTTTGTTGTAAACAACGAATATTATCCGTTTGTCCAGGTTGTAATCGAACATGTTTTCAATCCGGATAAGTTCCTTTTCCGCAAACTGCGCTGTATACTCAGCCAAAGGTTTTCCATATTCACTGTAATAGGTATCAAAATGATCAAACCTTAAGTACGACCAATAAAAATTGTTGTACTGAACACGATTTTTACCGAAGGTCATTTGATGACCATTGTAAAATTGCGCATCAACATTTGAAAGCGTAAACAATAAAATGCAATACAGAATTATATGTTGAGAAAGTTTTTGTGTCATTAAATATCCCGATACTTTCTATAGAAGTTATAAAAATAGTCTAATTGCGATAAAAAATCGAGCAGAAAATAAGAAGAGTATAAAATATTTGATTTCAAAACATTTTAGCTCAGATAAAATATAACAACAATAAATTTTAAATATTTAGCCTGCATTATTCATGCATCAAGTTTGGGGCAGATGCGAGGCGTCGGAA
>CAYQDZ010000062.1:5018-13807 GCA_964416375.1 uncultured Bacteroidales bacterium | reverse complement strand
TATTCCCCGCATTGTATTTTATAATTGCAATTTTCATCTAATCAATATATTATAATTGAAATAACATTCCGGCTGGAATGAAATGGAAAGCCGGAATCCAGAATATTAGAAATATGTTTATTTTCTGGATTCCTGATCTTCGTTTCACTTCGTCAGGAATGTCGAAATAATAAAACTTCGGTCTTCCCTCTTCCATCCTACATTCTTCATTCTTCATTCTTAATTATACATTATTTATAAAACTCCTTTCGTTGATGGCAGGTCGTAGTTGAATACATCTCTTCTGACAGCCATCTTAATTGCACGTGCCAGTGCTTTAAAAATGGCTTCTATTTTGTGGTGTTCATTATCTCCTTCTGCCTTAATATTCAGGTTACATTTTGCTGTATCGCTGAATGATTTGAAAAAGTGGAAAAACAATTCGGTAGGCATATCTCCTACCATTTCACGTTTGAATTCGGCTTCCCATACCAGCCAGGGCCGGCCTCCAAAATCGAGTATTACCTGTGCCATGCAATCGTCCATGGGAAGAGCAAAACCATATCGTTCAATGCCTCTTTTACTTCCCAATGCCTGGTGGAAAGCTTCACCAAGAGCCAGAGCAGTATCCTCAATGGTATGGTGTTCATCGATGTGCAGATCTCCATCCACTTTTATACTTATTCCAATTCCTGCATGTTTTGCAATCTGGTCGAGCATATGATCGAAAAATCCAAGTCCTGTGGAAATGGAACTTTTTTCACCGCCATCAAGATCCAAATCGACGTTGATTTTCGTTTCGCTGGTACTGCGTTCCACACTGGCTTTTCTGCCACCTGCCAGAAGGTATTCACATACCTTCATCCAGTTTCCCGTGCAAAGCCTGCAAAAATCATTCAGTCCCGAATCTTCCAGTTCACCTTCGGTGATCTTGTCGGAAAGCAAGATGCCTTTTGCACCCAAATTTTTCGCCAGTTCTATATCCGCCAGTCGGTCGCCTATCACAAAAGAATTTTCCAGATCATAATCGCCGTTAATAAAATCCTTGAGCATTCCGGTGCGGGGCTTACGTGTATCGGCATTGTCAACAGGAAATGTCCGGTCAATAAATACATCTGTAAACACGATCCCCTCATTCTTCAAGGCCTTCATCATCTTATTGTGTGCCGGCCAGAATGTATCTTCAGGAAAGGATTCGGTTCCCAGTCCGTCCTGGTTGGTTACCATCACCAATTCAAAATCGAGGTTCTGAACAATATGCCTTAAAGCCTGAAATACAGCGGGAATAAACTCAAGTTTTTCGAGTGAATCCACCTGTTCATCTTCAATAGGCTCTTTTATAAGAGTGCCGTCGCGATCTATGAACAATACCTTCTTCATCTTGCCTGATTTTAGGTTGAATTAAGACTTATATTCCTGCAATGCTTTCAGCAACATAGTGTTTTCTGGTTCCGTACCCGTTGTAATCCTGAGACATCCTTCACAAAGTGCTACTTTCGAGCGGTCACGAAGGATAAATTTTTGCTCCATGAGGGTATTGAAAATTTTCCGGGCATCATCAAATCTGACCATAAGAAAATTTGCATCGCTGGGTAATACTTCTTTCACAATCTTCAGTTTCATTAGCTCACGCATAAGATAATTCCTCTGTTCAAGGATTAAATTTACCCAGGTGTTTTTCTCGCTTTCATCATCGAGTTTCTGCAGGGCAAATTTTTGAGTCAGTTTGCTTACATTGTAAGGATATTTGATTTTGTTCAATACAGTAACGATCTCTCTTGAGGCAAAAGCCATACCCAGTCTGATGCCTGCCATACCCCATGCTTTACTGAAGGTTTGCAAAATCACCAGGTTCGGATAATCATCCAGAGAATCCAGAAATGATCGTTCCTGCGAAAAATCGGTATAGGCTTCATCCAACACAACAATGCCATTAAAGTTTTCAAGCAGGTAAATAATATCTTCATGGTAAAAACTATTGGAAGTCGGATTGTTTGGTGAACAAATAAACAACAAAGTACTGTTCAGATCAGCAAGTTTAAGCAATGCTTCCTTGTCTATCTGGTAATCCTCTTTGAGAAGTACATCGCGGTATTCCACGTTGTTGATATCGGCCAGTACTTTATACATACCATAGGTCGGTTTCACACTGATCACATTATCGATACCCGGTTCACAAAAAGCCCGTATCAATAAATCGATGGCTTCATCACTTCCATTTCCAAGAAATATCCTCTCGTAGTTGATGTTCTTGAGCTGAGATATTCTCACCTTCAGCTTTGCCTGATTCGGATCAGGATAGCGATTTGCCCCTGTAAAAAAAGGATTTTCATTGGCATCGAAAAAAACAGCATTCTCACCGGAAAATTCATCACGTGCTGATGAATAGGGAATCAGGTTTCGAATGTTGTTTCTTATTAATTTATCAACTACTGACATAGCTTTTATGGATTGAATTATTATGTTGTATCATGTAATCGTAAAGCAACTGCTCTCTGATGAGCTGTAAGATCTTCTGTCAGTGCCATTTTTTCAATGGCCGGACCCAGTTTTTTCAGTCCCTCGCGCGTAATACTCTGAAACGTGATTTTCTTGTAGTATGCATCCAGATTTACACCGCTATACGCAACAGCATAGCCGTTAGTAGGCAAGGTATGATTGGTACCCGAAGCATAATCGCCGGCGCTCTCGGGAGTATATTCTCCTACAAATACAGAACCTGCATTGATTACCTTTTCAGCGAGAGCATCAGCATTTGAGGTAGAAATGATCAAATGTTCAGGGGCATAGGCATTTACGAGCTCCATCATTTCCTTATAATCCTTCACCAAAAACACTTTACTATGTTCAAGTGATTTCTCTGCCAGTTGTTTGCGCGGTAATTTACTCAACTGAAGCTCAAGTTCATTCAATGTCAAATCAACAATCTCCTGAGATTTGGTGATCAGTATTACCTGGCTGTCTGCACCATGCTCAGCCTGCGCCAGAAGATCGGAGGCTATGAATGCCGGATTCGAAGCTTCGTCTGCAAGTACTGCCACTTCCGACGGACCCGCAGGCATATCAATTGCAATTCCCTCCCTGGAAACCATTTGTTTAGCCGCCGTCACATATTGATTTCCCGGACCAAAAATCTTATATACCGCAGGGACAGTCCCTGTTCCGTATGCCATAGCTCCTATGGCCTGGATACCTCCTATTTTAAATATTTTATTAATTCCGGCTACATGTGCTGCATAAATGATTGCCGGATTTAAATATCCGTCTTTATCCGGAGGAGAGCAAAGCACCATTTCTTTGCAGCCTGCAATTTTAGCAGGAATAGCCAGCATAAGCACTGTACTGAATAATGGTGCGGTTCCGCCGGGTATGTACAGCCCGATTTTTTCAATGGGTACTGCTTTCTGCCAGCATGTAACACCCGGAACAGTCTCAACTGAAACAGTCATGGATTTTTGTGCTTCATGAAATTTTGTAATGTTTTCTGAAGCCAGTTTCATGGCATTTTTCAGATCCGCATCAACCAGCTTAATTGCAGAAGCTTTTTCCTCTTCTGAAACAATATTAGTATCCAATCTGACATGATCAAACATCTCAGTATATTTCAGAACTGCCTCATCGCCGGACTTTTTGATATCATCAAGTACCTTTTTTACCGTTTCGTCCAGCGAATGCGTATCGATTGCCGGTCTTGCCAGCAATTTCTTCCAGTCTTTTCTGTCGGGATAATTAATGATTCTCATGGTAACGCTCATTCCTTCGTCAATTTACAAATATTACTGTTCATTTAAAATATCATTTTTTCAATAGGTATCACCAGTATGCCTTCTGCTCCGTATTCTTTCAACTGATCTACCACATTCCAGAAGTCTTTTTCACTCACAACGGAATGCATAGAGCTCCAGCCTTCCTGAAACAAAGGCATAACTGTCGGACTCTTCATGCCAGGCAAAATGTTAGTAATTTCTTTGATCTTATCATTTGGTGCATTCAGCAATATGTATTTATTACCTTTTGATCGCAGGACTGTGTCAATACGAAACAAAAGATCATCAAGAATTTTTTCTTTTTCTTTTGACAGGGACTGTGAAGAAATAATTACAGCTTCCGATTTGCATACAAGCTCAACCTCTTTCAGTCTGTTACCAACAAGGGTGCTGCCACTGCTGACGATATCAAAAATTGAGTCAGCCAATCCTACGCTTGGCGCAATCTCAACCGATCCGCTGATCTGTTCAATCTGAGCACGGATGTTTTTGTCTTGTAAATAATCCTTAAGAATATGGGGGTAAGATGTTGCAATTCGTTTGCCGTTGAACCATTGAACACTTTCATATACTTCATCCTGCGGTATGGCAAGTGACATCCTGCACCTGGCAAAACCAAGTTTCCGTACCATGCTTACATTCTTTGCCTTTTCCATTACCTCGTTTTCACCGACGATTCCTATGTCTGCAACACCATCTGCCACATACTGAGGAATATCATCATCGCGCAGGTATAATATCTGCAATGGAAAATCGTTTGATGCGGAAATTAGTTTTCGTTTTCCTTGTGTTAGCCTGATATCACATTCACTAATTAGTTCCAGTGATTTCTCACTTAATCTTCCTGATTTTTGAATGGCAAGTTTTAATGTTTCCATAATTTTTTACAAAAAAAAAGGTTTGCAATAGCTGCAAACCTTTCGTTTAATATTTTGGTTTTAACACATACTGCACCTGTTATCGCTTAGCGATTTGATGATGATGCAAATGTGTAAAGTATAATCTCATCTCTTTTGTTAATTGACGAGGCAAAAATAGAAAATATTTTCTTTATGCCAATTCTTTTATCATAAAACATACACTGAATGGCAGATGAGTGAATTCTTTAAATCCGGATTCACTATAGCCTTGTGTTTTATACCATTCTTTCAGTTTTCTGTTTTTGTCAATGAGTGCAACTGAGATTTTCGTGCCACCCAATGCGATTATTCGCTGTGTAGCAGAATCCATAAGTTCTCTGCCAAAACCATTGTGTCTGAATTCGGGAAGCACTGCTACTTTCTCAATATAAAATGTGCTTTTGTCGTCTTTTGATTGTTCTATAGCTATGAAACCTACAGGTTTTCCTTTGTGCATGAGCTTGTAGAATTCCACCCCTTCACTCATCAATTTGAGCAGCCTCTCCGAATTAATGAAAGCAGGATTGCTTGGATTATTTTGTTCTGTCAGCTCCAATTCGGTTGCCACAGTCTGAAACGAATTTCTTATGGTGCTTACATGCTGCTGAAGATCCTCTCCCTTTCTGACTTCTACAATTGTACTCATTCACCATATTTTAAAGCAGTTTTTCTTTGTTTCAACCCAATTCATAAAGAAGTTTATTATTCTTTGAGGCTTTTATTTCTTCTGTAAAACCATCGATGACCTTCATCATTTTTTCGAGTTCTTTTGAATCTTCAATTTTTAGGTTATCGTTGCCACGCTTATCGAGCAATTCAATGACATAAGCTATGGTGAGATTATCAATATCCTGTGCAGGCTGATAGGCACTTTCCCTAACACTTTTCGTGACGGTTTCAGAAATTATTCCCGTCTCCTGCAATTCATAAAGAATTTCACGGATAAGTCGTACAGGTAAATCCATTTTTTTTGCTAATTGTTCAGCTGCCATAGGAGCTTCGCCATTTTTAAAATTGAATATGATTTCTTTGAGCAATAACATGGTTACAGTACGTTTTAAATGATTGCTGATATTGATCGACTCCCCCTCTGCTTCATAATGCTCAATATTCTGATTGGCAAAGGCAACTTCAGCACCAAAAAGAACGATTAGCCAGCTTATTTGCATCCACATAAGAAACAAGGGCAGAGCCGCAAAACTTCCGTAAATAGCACCATAGCTTGTAATAGAACCCTGGAAATAGATGTAACCCCACTGAAGGAATTGAAACATCGTACCTGCAATTACACCTCCTATAAATGCCGATTTAAAATTCACTTTTGTGTTCGGCATAATGATATACAACAGGGTGAATACAAGCCAAATGAGTACGTAAGGTATCAGGCTTACAAGAAAACTTAAAATGGGTCCTATATAGCTGAGAAGAGGAAACATCTCTGAGCTGCTCTTAATTTCATTTGAAAGAAAGAGAGTAACACTACCTGAAACAAACAATAAAACAGGAGTAATGACTACCAGAGAAATGTAGTCGCTCAGTTTTCTGGACATCACGCGCGATTTTTTTATCTGCCAGATATCGTTAAATGAACTTTCGATATTCCCAAGCAATTTCATTACGGACCATAGCAATACCAATATACCTATTCCGGCAATTACTCCCCCTTTTATTCTTGAAAGATATCGTTCTACAAAGGTTAATATCCATTCCATCACTTTTTCATTTCCCGTAAAATTCTCCATGATCTGTTCTTCCAAAAAAGTTCCAAACCCAAAGCCATTGGCTATCCCAAAAGCCATAGCTATAATGGGTACTATCGATAGCAAAGAATAATAGGTAAGAGCAGAAGCCCTTAGTTGCACCCTGTCTTCATTAAATCCCTTAAATGCCAGTGTGAAAATCCGAATTTGTTTCACCAGAAACATTTTACGGGGAGAATATGCTTTAAGGGGACCATGAAGAAGGTCCTTTGGAATTAATTTCCTAAAAATTGAACTCATAGCGCTTTCCTGTTAGAATTGTTTATAAATATATCATTTTACGTTAAATACTTGTATGTGTTTCCTCTAATTTTGTTTAAAACATACGCAAAACGTTTACTGAAGAATGGCTGACTTTGTTGATTTGACAGGCAAAAGAATACTGGTTGTTGAAGATGATGACATGAATTACATATACCTGTCACAGATATTTAAGCTGACGAAGGGTGAATTTTCCAGGGCAATAACAGGAAAAGAAGCCGTGGAAATGGCAAAAAACAGCAGGTATGATATCATTTTAATGGACATTCAGTTGCCTGATATCAGTGGCATTACGGTAACGAAACAGATTCGGGAATTTAATACGCAAACACCTATCATTGCTCAAACTGCTTCCCGCACACCAGACGAAACCGAAGAAGCTTTGAACGCCGGTTGCTCTGCTGTTTTGATCAAACCTTATACAATTGATGCTTTTTCAGGGTTAATAAGGAAATATGTATCCTGATTTATTTCTTGTTTTCTTTCCCATTGAAAAAAACTACAGTTTGAACATTTGATGAATCGTGTTGCCTTCTCCGTCTGGTATTTCTATGCTTTCAACAAGTTGATCTGCCTGAATGCCTCTTTTGTTCATGTTGATGATCTCCTTTACCCTGTCAACGGGAACAGGTATCAAAGGCTCAAGCATATTTTTATTGTACGAATAGTACATCACTCTTTTCAGAATATCTGTTTTATGATGAAAAGCTATACCGTCTTTGGTTTCAAGTTCAAGCAGAACTTTTGGGATTTCCTCTTTGGCCTCTTTGTATGTATCCAATTCATACATCAAACAACATTTAAGCTTTCCACATTGTCCGGCAAGTTTCTGAGCATTGGATGACAATTCCTGAATTTTAGCTGCATCCAGATTTACAGACTTAAATTCTGTTTTCCAGCTTGAACAACACAATTCACGCCCACACGATCCAATTCCTCCAATTCGCCCTGCCTCCTGACGGGCCCCTATTTGTTTCATTTCTATCCTGATGTCAAACTCTTTCGCCAAAATTCTTATTAATTCTCTGAAATCCACCCTGTTTTCAGCTATGTAATAGAATATCGCCTTTGACTTATCTCCCTGGTATTCAACATCTCCCACCTTCATATCAAGCTTAAGTTTCTGAACTATTTGCCGGGTACTTATCATGGTGGACTCTTCCAATTCCAGAGCTTCTTTCCATTTTTGTATATCAACAGCTTTTGCCAGACGATAGATTTTTTTCAATTCATACCGGTCAAGATCAATACCTTTGTTCTTCAACTGCATCCACACAAGATTGCCGGTTAATGAAACCGTCCCTATGTCATGTCCGAATTTTGCTTCAACAGCAACGATATCACCTTTCTTTAAGCGCAAATCATTTCCATTACTGAAATATTCTTTCCTTGTGTTCTTAAAACGCACTTCTACAATCGTATCTTTCCCTGCTCTCTCTTTATACTTGTTCAACCAATCTGTTACAGGCAGCTTATTGTATCCTTCAACAACATTCAGGTTTGAATCATCGGTACCGGTTTCTGTAATCCCTCTCGATAAACATCCACTACAACCAGACATTTTTTAATTTTTATTTATTCTAAATTAACTTTGTAGCAAATATATTCTTTCATATTCAATTATTACACGATTGATAAATTTTTAACAGGATTTATAAATGGCAGTCTTACTTACTATCCATACAAAAGAATAAAGAAGCAACTATCTTTGAAGAATCGTATACAACTGATTATAAAATTCATATTATGCAAATCTCATATACTCCTTATAAAAACCGATACAGCAACATGTTGTACAGACGCAGTGGAAACAGTGGTGTGAAATTGCCTGCTGTATCTTTGGGTTTGTGGCACAACTTTGGTTTTGTTGATGATTTCGATAATGCGAGATCTATTATTCATAAGGCTTTTGACCTTGGAATAACCCATTTTGATCTTGCCAACAATTACGGTCCCCCCGATGGTTCGGCTGAAGAAAATTTCGGAAAGATTCTCAATCTCGATTTAAAATCCCATCGTGATGAATTGATCATTTCTACAAAAGCAGGATACTACATGTGGGAGGGTCCGTATGGAGAATGGGGGTCAAGAAAATATTTGATTTCCAGTTGCGATCAGAGCCT
>CAYQDZ010000062.1:0-4918 GCA_964416375.1 uncultured Bacteroidales bacterium | reverse complement strand
CGTATGGAGAATGGGGGTCAAGAAAATATTTGATTTCCAGTTGCGATCAGAGCCTGGCACAGATGGCCATCGCATGGCTGTTGAGAGACAAAGTAGTTACCTCCGTTCTGATCGGAGCCAGTAGTTCCCAGCAGTTACAAGACAATGTTGGCTCTATCAACAATACAGTGTTTAGCGAAAAAGAACTTAATGAAATTGAAAACATACTAAACTAAGCTTATTTGTGATGAAAAAAACATACAACTGGGCCATACTAGGTGCCGGCAGCATTGCACAAAAATTTGCTCACGATCTGAAACTGCTGCCTAATGCAAACCTCTATGCCATTGGCTCCCGCAGTTTGGACCGGGCCAAAGAATTTGCTTCACAGT
Organism: uncultured Bacteroidales bacterium; assembly: GCA_964416375.1. Lineage (GTDB taxonomy): Bacteria > Bacteroidota > Bacteroidia > Bacteroidales > UBA10428 > UBA10428. The sequence continues at coordinate 4,547 of CAYQDZ010000062.1, read as the reverse complement.
ACAACATTAAAAAGGCCTATGGAAGCTATGAAGAATTGGCTGAAGACCCTAAAATTGATGTGGTATACATTGCTACGCGCCATGTCTGGCATTTCTCCAATGCCATTTTATGCTTACAAAACGGGAAGGCTGTACTATGCGAAAAACCTGTGGCAATCAACAAAGCTCAATGTTCATTGATGCTGGAAACTGCTCGCAAAAACAAATTGTTTTTTATGGAAGCTCTCTGGACCAGTTTCATTCCTTCCTTTAGAAAATGCAAAGAACTGGCTGAAAATGGTTCCATAGGTAAAATCAAGTTGGTGGAATCAGATTTTTGCTTTAAGGCATACTTTGATAAAGAAGGCCGGCTTTTTAATCCTCAACTGGGAGGAGGCGCCTTGCTTGATATTGGCTTATATCCTGTTTTTTTTGCCCTGGAAATTGCCGGTGTTCCCACAGACATTAAAGCATTTGCAAGTATAGGTGAAACGAAGGTCGATGAAAGCTGTTCCATGCAATTTAAGCATTCCCATGACATCATTTCCATCCTTTTTAGTTCAATAGTCACCAATGGCCGCACAGAAGCAATCATTCATGGTACCAACGGGATAATCAAAATCAATTCTCAGTGGCATATTCCTTCTTCCGTAGATCTTTTTACAGAGAATAAAAAACTGGCACATTACAGTTTCGATGAACCAGGCTTCGGATATCATTATGAGGCAAAGGAAGTAATGAAATGTATGGATGAAGGTTTGACAGAATCTACTGTATTTGGCTGGCAAAAATCCATGGACCTGATCTCAACACTTGATAGAATAAGAGAAAAAACCGGTATTTTTTACCCGGATGAGCTGGAAAGTTTATCCTTGTAGAGAAAAATCGGTTTTATTGATTCGCCAGGAAATCCAAGATTTTATACATCAGAGCATTGTTTCCTGCAATCAAATCCTTTCTACTCATGATCTGTTCGGCTGTTTGTATATATTCCTGCACTTCAGCTAATTCACCTTTCATGGCCCGGGTAATCTTCTGCAAACTATCATTGGTTATTTCAAGGTGAAACTACAGACCAATGATGTTACTATTATAGATAAAGCCCTGGTTTGCAGTAATTTCAGATGAAGCTATTCGTTTTGCTCCCTCAGGCATATCAAAAGTATCGCCATGCCAATGAAAAGTTACTATTCTATCAGGAAGAAAAGATAAGTCTGAAATTTCATTACGATGAAACAAAGTATCATACCACCCGATTTCTTTTTGATTGTTTTTATATACCTCAGCACCAAGAACTTGTGCAAGTATTTGTGCCCCCAGACAGATTCTTAATATTTTTTTATCTGCTGCAACAGCCTTATGAATGAATTTTTTTTCATCTTCTAAGCAATGATTATTTTTTTTCTCATACAAACTTGCTGTACCTCCCATGATAATAAGAAAGTCAAAATCTATGTCAGACGGAAAACTCTGACTAAGATGAGTACGAGTAAATGTTAATTTATGGTTTTGAGTTTTAATCCAGTTTTGGATGCCGGCCAATCCTTCAAACGGTTCATGGCGGATACAATGAATTCTCATTCTTATGCAAATTTCAAAAAAAAAAGCAGGATTCTATCCTGCTTAAATTCCTTTAAATTAGGTTTTCATTGCCATTTACTCTTCAACAACTTCCATTCCTTCTTCTACAGTAGCGTCAACAGTATCAATAACTTCTTCTACTACTACTTCTTCTACTTCTTCTACTACTTCTTCTGTAGCTTCTTCAGCGGGTTGAGTCGAACTTTTACAGGCATTTAATGATATAAAACCAACTAATGCAAGGGCAACAAAAAGAAAGCTAAGTTTTTTCATGTTCATAATTTTTTGAAGTTTGATAATAATACAGGTTTATGACAAAAATAATAATTATTTAGTTATATCAAAGCCTAAACTCCTTAAAACACTAATATTTTCAACACATTCACATAAACTGTATTGAAGTAGTATAATAAAACGGTACTTTTGCCTGTAAATTTCAAAATGTTTGAACACCTTGAAATGTAAGGAATTTAGCAATCAATAACTGATTGTTTTTTAGTATGAAACAAAACAGGAATGCAGGAACTTAGGTAAGAATAAAAAATAAAGTAATTTTTGAACCTGAAAGAAAAATTATTCAATAATGCATTTTTTCCAGGTGAAGCAGGTGATTTTTTTTTGGTTTGGTTTTTTTTATCAATACAACAGTATGAAAAGGGAAATGGCAGCTAACGTTTTGTGTAAATCTCAGTTAAATTTTAAAAAATTCAACAGAAAGAGCTATTCGGCTTTTCGTTCAATGCACATGATTATTCGTATTTCAACCCTTGCTGTAGCCTGCTGTATTATTTCAATCGCAACAAAAACAGCAGCGCAGCCTGACACAATCTATATGCCAAATACCTTTGATCTTGAAGAGGTTGAAATCGTGGGACAGAAAAATTCTGCTTTGGTAACTGAAATGCCAGGCATGATTTCTATCTATTCAATAAAAGAATCAGAACCTTCGCCCTCCCGAAGTATACAGGATCTGCTCCGTTATTCTTCGACTATTGACAGCCGTCAACGTGGAAAGGGAGGTATTCAAACCGATTTAAGTATACGAGGTGGTTCGTTTGACCAGACATTGGTTCTGTTGAACGGAATTAGCCTTTCCGATCCGCAAACCGGTCACCTGAGCCTTTTCCTGCCTGTTGAAACCGATGCCATAAAACGGATTGAAGTACTCAGCGGCTCAGCAGCTAAAGCACATGGTACAAATGCCTTTTCCGGGGCAATTCATTTTATCACCCGGCCTTCCGACTCGAATTCTATTGCCTTGAATACATCCGCAGGCAGTTACGGCTACATAAGTACTTCCTTAACAGTCAATCTGGGAAAGAAAAAATTCAGGCACCTCATCCATTATCATTTCGGTCGTTCAGACGGCTATACTTATAATACGGATTATGCTATACACAATGCATTCTACCAGGGACAGATGCATTATCACAGAAACATCCTCGATGTACAGATCGGGTTTGCGAACCGGGCATTTGGCGCTAATGGCTTTTATTCCTCTGCTCTTCCCGAACAGTTTGAACACAACCGGATGGGCTTTGCATCCCTTTCGTACAAAACGAAAGGAATATTGAATATTTCACCGAAAGTTTACTGGAGAAGGCACCGGGACAGATTTGAATACTTCAGGGAAGGCAGCGAATGGTACAGGTTTGAAAATGGAATATGCATCAGCAACGATCTTTCACAAACTTCACATGATACCATAGACTGGTATTCTCAGCACAACCATCATATAAATGATGTATTCGGAGCACAGATCACAATGAATATATCGTCGAAAATAGGGAAAACCACTCTCGACTGGCATGTAAGAAATGAAAACATCATCAGCAACAACATAGGGTATGATAGAGGCACACTAATTCCTGTGAGAGGCTACGCGAATACATTTTATAACAAAACGGACAACAGACAAAATTTCGATATCAATCTGGGTCAAACCATTGCTTTTGGCAAAATATTCCTGGCAGGAAGTATATTGTTAAACTGGAATTCCTATCTGCCTGATGAAATGAATGTATTTCCCGGTCTTGATCTGAAATATGAAATCCTGAAGAGCCTGCACTTCATTGCGAGCTATAACAATACGCTCGGACTACCTACTTTCACCGACCTGACTTATGAAGATCCGGATAATGAAGGCAATCTGGAGCTTCTGCCCTACTCAAAAAATTCAATTGAAGGAGGTATCCGGTTTGTCCTGGCAAAACATATAAGTACTGTGAATTTGTATTCCGAGCAGGGCAACAATGTAATTGACTGGGTTTGGTTCCCGGATATTTCAAGATTCCGTCCTGTTAATGTTGACCATTATATGAGTCGGGGGATTGAAATCTCAAGCAAGCATGATTTTTCAGACATTTACCGGAGGTATTTTCCGATTCAAAATTTTTCTGTTCACTATAGCTTTATAGACATGAAAAAGGAAATTCCCGAAGAAGTAACTAAATATTTTCATGTCAGGCATAAATTGTCAGCCGTGATCCATCACAAAGTGATAAACCATCTGATTGCAGCATGGAACATATCCTACATTGACAGAACAGGAAGTTATCTGGATTATAGTTTTGAAGATTCTACCTACAATGCAATTGATTTCAAACCCTATTGGCTGTTCGATCTTCGTTTGTCGTATTACTGGAAAGATCTCACTTTATATGCAGAAGCAACAAACCTTTTTAACAAAAAATACATCGATATTGGCAGTATTTATCAACCGGGACGATGGTTAAGCCTGGGAGTTAAGTACAGATTTGCACAGTTTTAAAAATAATAGTGTTCTGTTTATTAGCAGATTACCTCATTCCAAAAAAAACCTAATGTGAATATTAATAAACAGACGATAAATTGTATGTTAAGGGATAGTTTTACTGATCTTCACATCTCTCCAGGTAAACTTCCAGCAAATCATAACCATATTGTTCAAGATAACCCAGTTGGAGTGCCCGGAATAAATTGTTGCATCCTTTTTCGAACTCATTTTG
>CAYQDZ010000061.1:0-13856 GCA_964416375.1 uncultured Bacteroidales bacterium | reverse complement strand
CGCAGAATCTACCTCTTGGCTATATCTCATACTTCTCTGATAAATGCAATCATAAAAGTTTCTTTACTTCATGGGACACTGATAAACCAGACCAATGGCGCATCATTTCTCTAAAAAATGGATCTGTGCTTTCCGGAATAGCTGAAGATAGCCTCATCAGTTCCTATATTCCGGAGACAAGAGGTATCCTTTCAGAGATGATATTCGGAGATTTTATACTTGAGTTTGAATTTAAGGTATTACAAAAATCCTCTTCAGATTCTGCAGGCTTTTATTTTTTAGGACCTGTGAGATCATCGCTGAATTATTACACTGTTGCCTTTACAACAGATACTATCATGTTCTTTTTTGTTGATGATAGCATGACTAACCGGATAGCCAGCAAAGCAATTTCAATACACAAATACGATTGGAACAAAGTGAGGATCAAACGTGATATTCTGTTAAGACAGTTGCATATCACAGTAAATAATAAGGTCTCCGATAAAATAATTTTTACTGACAGAAACCTGGTAATGGGATACATTGGATTCGGGACCCATCAAATGACAAGTTATTTAAAAAATATTAATGTCTGGGCTCCAACTGCAATCATAGATACCACTTTTCTTTGGTAGAAAAGTTAATAAATCACTCTTAATATGTTTTGGCATGTTGTATTTCCTGTTTTATTTTTGCTGCGCATAAGTTTATAGCTCGATGTATCCTCGTCTGCAATTTTTTGTCTTAATTTTTCTTTTGCTTTTTTTAAGAGGCGAGGATCTATCTCCAAATAGAGTTTCACCCGAAACAGAAGAAAAAGAATTAACTCTTCATTCGGTCTATACAAGACTTGCAGATGATGATTTGAATTTTGAAGCGTTCAGGTTTGCATACAAGGGATTTATTCAAATCCATTCAAAAGATGTTTTATCTAATGACTCTCTTTTAACAATTATCGATTACAGCAAACCCTCGAATATAGAGCGACTTTATATTCTGGATCTGAAAAATATGCAGGTCCTTGAAAAATCATTGGTAGCACATGGTAAATTTACAGGATTGCTATTCCCGGAATTATTTTCCAATGCACCTCAGTCCCATAAAAGCAGTTTGGGTTTTTACATAACGGAAAATACATATTTTGGTAAGCACGGTTATTCTTTAAGAATAGACGGCATCGAAAAAGGAATTAATGATAATGCAAAGAAAAGAGCTATCGTTTTTCACGGCGCAAAATATGTAAGCCGGAAATACATAAATGAATATGGCAGAATAGGGCGAAGCTTTGGTTGTCCTGCCTTGCCTCTTGAAAAGAACAGAAAAATAATAAATTTAATAAAACAAAAAACCTGTGTTTTTATTTATCACCCTTCGGCTGTTTATATGAGTGACTCAAAAATTATTATATCCGAGTAATATTGCTGATTAATTCCTTAAGTTCCCTTCCGTCTCGCGAGTATATATCAGGATGGTAGTAAATATTTCCTTCCTTATCGGCCGTACAGGTATAGTATCTGACAAAGATCGAAATGGGTTCATCCAGTTTAATATCATGACGTTCCTTTGAGATCATTAAATCTTTAAAATCAATGTTTTTTTCGGGTTTTGTATTCGTTGATAGTATCATTTGTGCCAGTTCCTGTGGGTTCTGAACCCGGATACAACCATGCGAATATGCCCTGATATTTTTCTGGAAGAGTCTTTTTGATTGTGTATCATGCAGGTAAACCCTGTATTTATTTGGGAACAGAAACTTAACTACTCCAAGTGCGTTGCTGCGGCTGTTTTTCTGACGGATCCAGTAATCAAATTCACCCGGATTGATTGAAGACCAATCAATGGAAGTTGCATTTACAGGATTTTCATAATTGTCGATTAATGAGAATCCGTTTCTCTGAAGGTAGGTAGAGTCTCTTTTTATTCTTGGTATAATTTCATCAAAGGTAATGCTCTTTGGTACAGTCCAGTATGGATTTGCTATAATTCTGTTTACCTGACTGGTCAATATAGGAGTAGGAGTATACTTTTTCCCGACTATTATTTTAAATGAAGTATTTCTTCCTTCTTTATCATAATAATGCAAACAAAATTCCGGAATGTTCACAAGTATCGAATTTCTGTTTTTCAGTTCATCCTTTCTTAATCTGTCAAGATTAAGTGATACCTGATAAAATTTATTCATTGTGCTGATGCTGAGAACATGAAGTGTGTTTTGATCTGCAAATCCCGTTTCCTCAATACAGTGAGATCTTTGTAAAATTCTGATTGCATCGGATATAGCGATTGAATCACTGACAAGATTTTCATTAAGATATCCCTGTGATACCAATTTAAATGCTATCAGATTATTGTTTTTCCTGAATAGCTCTGTGTTGCATTGCATTGTATCATGAGCAGCTACATGTATATATTTTTCCCACGCGTTTTGTAATCTTAGATATTCCTGACTTTTTGGTTGAACGTTTAGAATGCCCTGTTGAATTCTTTTTTGCTCAATATGATAGTTGAGGTAAGAAGGCAGATTGTTAATAAAGTTCAGGTATACTCCTGTTGTATCATAATTTCCCAGACCAGTGGATAAATGGATCATAAATCGAAAAGCAGCCAAAGTAGTTGAGCTTTCAAGTTGTATTCTTGCATCCAGTCTTTCCTGATCATCTGAAGAATTGATCATCTTGAAATAAAATGCTCTCAATTGATCTGTCTTATAAAGTGAAGAAAACAAACCATAATTTGTTGCTGATTCTAAAAGAGTAATAAGATCATCATAAGAATTATTTGCTTGGTAATTTATTGTCCAGGCCGGCTGAAATTGCCTTTTTGAATAAAACCAGTAGATCAGTTTTTTTTCCAGGTTTTCATCGTATGAATTTGCTTCCGTGTTTTTGATGTTCAATAAAATTCCATGCCTGAAATCAGAACTGAAAAATTCGATCGCTGTGTTTCCTAATTTTGGATTTGCTCTTTCATGACCAGCAAGAAAAAACAATAAAACAAGTAAAAGAGAATATTTTAGTATTAAACTCAAATATCTAAGGCTTCTTTTAACAGCATAAAACCATACTCCCCCTGGCATCTTAATATGGACCGTTTCAGTATAAATTTTATTCATGATGGCTTGCTTTTGTACCATAATATACGGCAAAAAGCACAAAGCAACCGGGAGATTTACATCAAGAGGAGGCGTTCTTTGATAAAAGGAAATGTTTGAGGGACAAATAGAAATATTGTAACTTAACTGTCTGGTATAGAATTAGTTAGACTAAACTACTTATGGGAATAGGAAATCTGAAATATTGAAAAATTGTGAGGCTATCTCTAAAATGCTTTGTTTAAATCACTTAACTTTTTCCAAAGCTCTGCAAGTTCATTTGGATTCACCTCTTCAATAATAATTCGGTTTTTCTTTTCCGTCTTTAAATTATGTTTTTGCTTTATCGTTTTCAACTCTTTGTTATTTAACAGTTTAAAACAAAAGTATTAATTGTATTTTAATAAATCAAAATGTATTACACTAAATTGATAAAAATCGGTACTAAAGCCTTAATTCACTACATTAAACACAAGTGGCATACTTGAATACAAAATCCTGTTTCCTGCTGTATTCCATGCCCATACTCCCCAGTAATACTTAGATTCCATGAGGGGAGTTAAACTATCATCAACTTCACCATTAATAACGTTTTTTCCTTCAATAAATTGTACATACCCTTCTTTACCAAAATTCATGCCGGAATGCCACAACCATACAATATCATTGGAATTTGTTATTTCGTTATTGCGCACAACAGGCTTTGATGAAAAAATTGCAACTGTTATGACTCCAAGTCCAATGCTATCCCATGCCAATACCGGCATATTGTTTAGCGTATCCGGGTAACCGGTCTGGTAATTTGTGTCCCCTCTCACATTATATACTGTCCCCGACTGGTCAGAATATTCGTATTCGGGTATCCTGATCTGAAAACTGTATGAAAAAATCAGATCTTCATTATTCAAAACAGATTCTTCTTCGGCGCAAGTTGATAGCAGAAAAAAGAAGCAACAAAACAGGAAATGGTATTTGTAATTGAGAATTTTCATGTTTCAGATTAAAAAACAATTTGGATGCCTAAACTAACGTGAAATTTGATAAAATGTTCGGAAATAGTATAGTGCGTGGCATCTCCATAAAGATTGAATACATAATGAGTTACATCTCTGTCATACTCAGAATACCTGAATTCCAAACTGAGTGCTTTGTTTATATCCAGGAAATACCTTGTTCCAATAAAAGAATGTAAAACAAATTGCGGATTATTTAACTGAACCGAAAAGGTACATCCAGCATATGTTGAAAACCTTCTTCTATCAGGACTAAGTATCCAAAATAATGCCGAAGGCCCTATAAATCCGGTAATATAAGAACTATCTGCTCTGGCCGGCTCAAGATTTGGAAGAGTAGGATAGGATACACTAACAGCAGAAATATACATGCTCCCGTCTATACCCCATGCAATTCGCTTTAAATTGGTTTTATTCAATGCCCTGTAATAAGAAATATCTACAAACCAATCGTGATCTGATGTAGCAAAAGGAAAGCCCAGTTTAAGATTTAAATTGTTTGCAGGCATTTCCGGCAATTTCGAAGCATACTTCATTTTTACCTGCATTATCTCTCCTGAATACTCACTAAATGTCATCCCTTTTTGAAATGGTTTCATGCCCCTGCTTGTGAACATCAAATTGATGCTGTCTGAAAGATCATCGGCAATAAGTTCCTGTTTAAACATCCCATCAAATAAGCAATTCCAGTAATCTTCAACATCGTAAAAACACCCCAGAGTTTTTAGATGATGTGTGTTTCCTTCATGTATTATTTCAACATTTGCTCCTTCCATGGGTAAATTACCGGCAAACACTCTTCCGCGCAATAGTATTTTATGTTTAGGTACCATCTTAACAGACAAGACTACCGGTTCTCTTCCAAAAACAATAAATGATGTATCGAATGGATGATAATCGGGATGCATAATATGGAAATCCAGTAATTTTTCCTTATCAGCATATACAAAAGGGATAACAAACAGTCCGTTTGTAATTTTAACGCTATCATTATGTTTTCCTTCAATTTTTATGGTTACTGTTGCATCATCTATTACCTCATGAAAGATGCTGCTAACTTGTCCTCCTATATACTCTTTTTGTTGTTCTGATCGTTGAGATAAAATATATTCCTTAACCTGATCAATAGTTAGCGGTTGTAATGCTGTAATAGTATCTTTCTGTTCAAAACCGGAATTAATCAGAGTTTCATCAATCTGCGAATATCCAATAACCCAAAGAAATAGCAAAACTATTACCTGACTATAGAATTTCATCATAAATAGTTGTAAAATGCATTTTCATAAATATACCCAATTTTTAAATAAAGGCATAGACAAATAGCAACAATATATAATCATTCAAAGGAAAACAATTAAATCCTTTGTTAGTAAAAACATTTACCAACTTTGTTGTGAATAAAATAATTCCTAATTTAGTTTGACTGTCGGAGTATAAATTCCACAATGAACAATATTAATCTCCTGAAACATACAAATCGTACTTTTGTTCTTTTCCTCTTGTTTGCTATTTTATTATTGGCGTGTGTGTTTACGCGCCATGACGATGTGAATAGAGAAAGAATGAATAATGCATGTCCTATTCCCACGAATTTTTCTATTTATAAATTGCCCTTGCAAAATACTTTTAATCCGATTTTGTTTTCATCTTGTGAAAATCATTCCCTCGATACTGATCTTTCTGAAATTCTCTTATTAACAACATTCCGGAATATTGGTAATTGTTTTTCAGCCAAAGAAAAATCCATTTTTATATTGAAACTAATTTTCCTGAACATTTCTAAGTCCAAACTTAACTTTCTGATCTTATACATTTCTTCCATTTCAGTACTTCTATTTGTTATTTTATTTCTTCTCCACAATAAGTTAAAAATCAACAGACAAATTAAGGAGATAAATAAAGTTGTGGAATCAATCAGTCAAAAAGAATTTGATAATAAGATCTCCGGAAAGTATTCGGGCGAGCTTGGTGTTTTGGCAAAATCAATTAATCAGATGAGTTTGCAACTCAAAGAAATATATGATAACCTTGAAATAAAAGTACTCAGGCGAACTTCTGAAATTTCCATGCGAAATGCAGAATTAAGAAAAAAACAACGGGAAATTCTGAAGCAACATCATGAGCTAAAATTGGCTTATGAAGCGCTGAAAGAAAGTCGTGAAAAATATGAAAAACTGATAGAGCATCTTGAGGATGAATATTTTTTTTACAGTCAGTCTGTCAAAGGAGATTTGCTATTTGTAAGTCCTTCCGTGAAAAAGATACTGGGCTATTCTGTGAAAGATTATCGTAAACTTCATGATACATTGTATACAAACAATCCGGACAATAAAAAAGCTATAAAACATTCCGAAAATTCACGGAAGGGAGTGATACAACCTAAATATCTGAAAGAAATTTACGATGCCAATCATCAAGCTAAAATTCTGGAAATATCTGAAGTGCCTGTTATGAATGAAGATGAGCAATTGGTTTCCATTGAAGGACTGGCACATGATATAACAGAAAGGCAAAAAACGGAAGAACTGATCCTGGAGCAGGAAGAAAAGTACAGGATGTTATTTACACATGCATCAGAAATTATTCTATTGTATGAGATAAATAAAAAGAAGAAAAAAGCAGAAAATATAATTGAAGGAAATAATTATGCCATTGAAAAATTAGGGTTCCCCATTGACGAATTGCGTAACATGACAGCTGTCGATCTTAACGCAAATGAATTGTCACAGAATGGAGAAGAAGATAATGAAGAGTATCTGGCTGATGGCAAAAAATATCAAAGAGTCTGGAAAGCAAAAGGTGGTGAACTTATTGATATGGAAATCAGTTCGCATTCTTTCCGAATGAAAAACAAACATGTAGCCATTGCTGTTGCGCGTGACATTACGGAAAGAAAAAAAGCAGAAGAAGAAATCAAGTTTGTTAATGAAGAACTATACAACCAAAAAGAAAACCTGGAAGCTTTGGTGGATAATCTGACCCAGACCCAGGAACAATTAGTGCAATCAGAAAAAATGGCGGCTCTCGGACAACTTATCTCAGGCATTGCCCATGAGATCAATACTCCACTCGGAGCCATAAAAGCCTCTATTGGAAATCTCAGCGATTCGCTGGATGTTGCATTACATGAGATCCCTGATTTGTTTCAAACTCAATCTCAGGAAAATTTAAGGCTTTTTACCTACCTGTTTAAGCAGGCAAATAAAAAACCTTCAGATTTGTCCTCAAGAGAAAAGCGTCAGAAAAAAAGAGAGCTTGTAAATGCGCTTAAAGAAAAAAATATTGAACAGGCAGATATTGTAGCCGATCTGCTGACCTATCTTGATGTTTTTCAAATGAATAATGCTTTATGGAACTATCTGAAAATTCCAGATGCAGTGAAAGTAATTCGGTCTGTACGGAATTTTATTTCCTTATTGAAGAATACAAATACAATCAATATTGCTGTTGAAAAGGCTACCAAAACTGTTTTTGCTTTAAAGAAATATGCACACAGAGACCTGGAAGGTGAAAAAATTTCCACCGATATTATTGATGGTATTGAGACGGTACTGACACTTTACCATAACCAACTCAAGCAAGGCATTGAGATAACAAAACAATACGATAAGCTGCCTTTGGTAAAATGTTACCAGGATGAAATCAATCAGGTATGGACCAATCTGATACAAAATGCCATTCAGTCCATGAATCAGGAAGGTACTATTACGATCACAACAAAGCATACGGGAAACATGGTATCAGTAGGTTTTAAAGATACCGGTTCCGGCATCGCTCCTGATATCAAAGACAAAATATTTGATCCTTTTTTTACAACCAAGAAACAAGGGGAAGGAAGTGGATTGGGTCTGGATATTGTAAAAAAAATAATTGATAAGCACAATGGAACCATTGAACTTGAAAGTGAACTGGGTGAAGGTGCTAATTTTATCATACACATTCCTGTTGAATAATGGAGAAAGAAAGAAAAGCCATATTATGTATTGACGACGAGGCTATCATACTGGATAGCCTTCGTGAGCAATTGGAAAAAAATTTTGGAGAGGATTTTATCTATGAAACCGCCGAAAGTGCAGAAGAAGCTCTGGAAATTATTGATGATTTGGAAGAAGATGAAATAGAAATTGCTATTATTGTATGCGATTGGCTTATGCCCGGAATGAAAGGTGATAAATTCCTTTTGCAAGCAGACTTAAGATACCCGCGGGTTGTTAAAATCCTGCTTACAGGTCAGGCAAATCAAAATTCAATTGATACTTTGGAGGAACTGGCCGATCACTTTACCCTTGTGCCAAAGCCCTGGAACAAAAATGAATTGGTTCAAATTATTAAATCAGAATTGAATAAAAATGAGTAATCAGGTTATATTATGTATCGACGATGAATCTATCGTTCTGGATTCACTGAAAGAACAGATCCAACAAGGATTTAGCGGCGAATTACAGGTGGAAGTTGCAGAAAGCGGAGATGAGGCTCTGGAAATATTTGATGAGCTGCTCGAAGACGATTTTGAGATTCCTGTGGTAGTGGCAGATTTTATTATGCCCGGCATGAAAGGTGATGCTCTTCTTGAAAAAATACATGGTGTGCAACCTGCCTCAAAAAAAATATTACTCACAGGCCAGGCTAGTTTAGAAGGAATTAGCAATGCAGTAAATAAAGCGAACCTTTATCGTTTTATATCAAAACCCTGGGAAAAACATGACCTTATATTGACCATAAAAGAGGCTCTTAAAAGTTATGATCAGGATAAAACCATAGTGATTCAGAATGAAGAACTCAGAGAACTTAACACCAATTTAGAGAAGAAAGTTGAACAAAGAACACAGGAACTGAAAGAACTTAACGCTACAAAGGATAAGTTTTTTTCCATTATCGCACACGACCTCAAAAATCCTTTTAATACATTGATGGGATTTACCGAACTGATGCTTGAGAACTTATCCGATTATTCACAGGATAAGCTGGAAGAATTCATTACTATTTTGTATGATACTTCCAGACATAGTTATGCTTTACTGGAAAATCTTCTTGAATGGTCCAGGTCACAAACAGGCAGATTAGAAATGGCTCCGGAAAAGATAAAACTTCATGACATTTTCAATGAGAATATTGATCTGCTGTCAAACAATGCCACCAAAAAGAAAATTAAGCTTTTGAATACGATAGATCCGGATGCAAAAGCTTTCGCTGATTCAAATATGATTAGCACTGTCATCAGAAATTTAATCTCAAATGCTATTAAATATACCAAAGCGAGCGGCAGCATAATCGGATCATCAAAAATGGCCAACAAAATGATTGAGATCTCCATTACGGATACAGGTATTGGCATTGCTTCAAATAATCTTGAAAAACTTTTTAAGATTGACGTTAACTATTCCACAAAAGGTACCGCTAATGAAACCGGCACAGGTTTGGGTTTGATTCTGTGTAAAGAATTTATCAATAAAAATGGCGGTAAGATTTATGTAGAAAGTGAATATGGCAAAGGCAGTTCTTTTCGATTCACACTTCCGGTTAATCAATAAATAGATTGCCGTACTAGGCAGAAAATTTGTTTTTGTGAGAACTTACCCAGAAGTTTTTGCCGAAAAATACGATCGTGTTAAAGGTTTTATCATACTTGAGATCACAATGAATTATCATAAATTTTCTTATCTGAAAGAATCTAATTGTAATCCTCCGTGGAATGTTTTTCAGGAGATTACGGGTATTGATCTCATTGAAAAATGAATCATAATAAACAGTAAATGCTTCTATAATGAATTCTAAACTACTTCATAATAAAAACTTTGAACTTGGATTAGTAGATTATTTCTATCTCATTGACAAAAATTATCCCGAGAAAGGTGCTTTGAAATTAGTTGGTGATCGTTACCGGTTAACAAAGGAATATAGAACAATTTTATATCGTGGTGTATCCTCATCAGCAAATTCACTTCATAGAGGACAAAGATTGGTTGACAAACCTGATGACACATTAAGAATTGACGGATACAACGTGCTTTTTAGCTTATTGAATTACAGGTTGGGACACTTTGTGTTCATCTGTACTGATTCTTTTTGCAGAGATGCCGGATCATTGTTTGGCAAAATCACCAAGGAAAATTTTTTTCATGAATGTATGATTATGCTTATTGAATATCTGATCGATTTTAAGGATGTTTTCGTTGAGATTTATCTTGATTCTCCGGTATCTTTTAGTAAAAAACACAAATATCAGATAGAGGAATTATTTGAAAAACAAAAACTTCAGGGTAATGTATATATAGTCAAATCGGCGGACAAAGCACTAAAGAAACATTCCAATGGAATGTTAGCTACGTCAGATTCAGATATAATTGATCAATGTTCGAATCCGATTATTGATATCCCGCGCAACATAATCGAAAAGAAGTACAATGCAGAATTGTTTAATTTGAATGATAAGCTGAATTTGCTAATTCAAAATAAGCCCCGTTAACTTGCTCGCTTTGTCCGCTTTCGGATTGGTTTTTTTTTTGGTGGAGGTACAGGATCAAAACCATGTGTTCCCCAAGGATGACAACGCAATACCCGTCTAAGAGCCAAAAAGAGACCTTTGAACACTCCATGCACCTGCAAAGCCTCTATTGCATATTGGGAACAAGTAGGAATATGCCTGCAACTTGAAGGGATAAGCGGACTTATTGTATACTGATATATTTTAATAGGAGCAATCAGGATTGCTACAAAAATCTTTCTGCCCATTACTATGATCTTATTCACCTGAGTATTCTACAAAATTTCGTTCGGTTTCATAAAGTATGATCTGTAAATCCAGAATTGTAGTGATCTTTTTTCGTAATATTTGCCAGATGATCACTGCTATATTTTCTGCCGTTGGGTTCATTTTTTTGAATTCTTCCACATCAAGATTCAGGTTCCGGTGATCAAACTTTTCAATCACATTTTCCCGTACAATTTGTTTCAGAATTTTTGTGTCTATCACATATCCCGTTTCCGGATCCGGTTCTCCCGTAACTTTCACTATCAGGTCATAATTGTGTCCGTGATAATTTGGTAAATTGCATTTGCCGAACACTTCAGAATTCTTATTATCATCCCAATCAGGTTTGTATAAACGATGTGCTGCATTAAAATGTTCTTTTCTGCAAACGGTAATTTTCATGTCTCTGGTTTTATTTCTATAAATTCATGCCAACAATTATCATAACAGGCAAGTTAATGAAATGTTATGTATTTGCATACGGTACCCTTCTTAATGAAAACCTGAAGAAAGCTGTTTTGGATTATAAAACTTTCCCGTTTTCGGCTCGTTTGAAAGGATTTAAAAGTAGCAGCATTCATCTTTCAGGTATTCAGTATTCAATACTGATCAAAGACTTCCAAAGCACAGAAATTGTTGAAGAAGGATATTTTGCAATACTTGAGAAAGATCTGGAATTGATCGATCAATATGAATCATCTGCATACATACGAACAAAAGTTAAGTTAGAAAATGGTATAGAAGCATGGGTATATTGTAGCCAGAAATAAATCAATAATTTACATTTTTACCTTATATTGAACTCACGTTATTTTATAAATTTTTAAGTCCAAAAAATATTTTGGAGACAAAAAAGTAACTCTCATTATATCAGGTGGAACTGTCGAATTAGAAACTTTTGTATATTGATTTAAACAAGCCGCGAATAGAGAATCGCGTTCATTGAACTGCCTTTAAGAAAGTTACCGGATTTGGCTATTTCTTAAAGAAGATTGGCGGATTATAAGTTCGTGGTCAATGACTATTGTTTTTGCATTTTCCTGATCTGTATTATTTAGTTTGTTGATAAGTGTTGAAGCCGCTACCTCTCCCATTTCCTGCCCGAGATAACTGATTGTGCTCAAATTCGGTTCAATAATCCTGGATATCGGATTGTTATTAAATCCAACGACTGCTATTTGTTCAGGAATACTTATACCCTCTTGTTTTAAGCGGCACATGATGGCAACTGCTGAAGTGTCATTAGCAGAAAAAATTCCGTCAGGAAGTTGATCCATACCAAGAATTTTTTCTGCCAGATCAAATCCGGATTGCTCATTGAGCATGCTTGTAAAAACTAACTCCTTTCTAAAAACAATCCCCTTATCTTCGAGAGCCTGTTTATATCCTTTAAAACGATCCAGATAAACATTTCTGATCAGGCTGCCACCAAAATGTATTATCCTTTTGCATCCCTGTTCAATTAAATGCATAGTTGCATCATATCCTGCTTTATAATTGTCTATTAAGATACTGGTACAAGCAGGATGTTCAAATACCCTGTCGAAAAAAATGACAGGAATTTCTTTTTTAAAAAAGAAATCAAAATGTTTCAGATTTTCCGTATCATAGGCTAATGAGACCAACAATCCATCTACCCTGCTATTGAACATGGTTTCGATGTTTGTTATCTCTTTTTTCACAGACTCCTGTGACTGGCTAATAATCAGGTTATACCCCTCCAGATTCATAATTTTCTCCATGCCGGCAATTACAGTTGACTGGAAATAACTATTCAATCTGGGAAGGACGACCCCAATTGTATTGGTCTTTCTTTTTCTAAGATTGCTGGCAAAAGTATTGTGCTGATACCCCATTTCGCGGGCAGCCTTTATGATTTTCTTTTTCGTATCTTCCCGAATGCACTGCTGATCACTTAATCCTCTGCTGACAGTAGATGCAGATATTTTCAGGCTCTTTGCAATGTCGTAAATTGTAACATCACTTTTGCTCTTCATTTGAATAAGTTGCTTGTGTTTGAGTTAATATAAAACAGTATAAAGCTAGAAATTTTAGAATAAATTTCATGCAATCGGTTGCATTTAGTTTTTTTTTTTTACTTTTAGCTCCTGAATTTATAACCTGTATTGATGGATTCAGAAATATTCAAGAACCCTGATAAACCATACATTGACAATTCTTTAAAAAGTAAGGAGAAGGCATGAATTTACATAACTTTCTTTTCTGAAAAAATCACTATGAGCACTAATTTAACCCTGAGAATAACTTGATTATTAATCTTAACTTTTAACCTATGAAAAGAATTACCACTTTGCTTGTATTTTTTATTCTGGGCGGTTTACAGTTGTTGCTGGCCCAGACTAAAGAAATTACAGGAAAGGTTACCGATGCGGGTACCGGTGAACCTTTGCCTGGAGTAAATATTGTTGAAAAAGGGACAACGAATGGTATCATTACAGATTTAAATGGAAATTATTCCATTACATTCTCGACTGAAGATCCCACCCTCGTTTTTTCATCCATTGGTTTTTTGGATGAAGAAATACTCGTTGGCTCTCAAACTACTATCGATTTACAAATGATTGCCAGTATCGAAAAGCTTGGAGAGGTCGTTGTTGTTGGTTACGGAACCATGGATCGCACCAACGTCACTGGTGCAATTTCATCTATAAAGACAGAGGAACTTACCAAAGCATCCGTTCCTAATTTTGTTGAAGCAATGAGGGGTCAGATACCTGGTGTAAGAGTTACCAGAACAGATGGAAAACCCGGATCAAGTGTAAATTTTCTGATTCGGGGAGAAAATTCGCTGAATAACAGTAACGAACCTCTAATTGTTATTGATGGTGTGCCGTCAACAGGGGGTAACCTTGCCGAATTGAATACGAATGATATGGAATCAGTAAACGTTTTAAAGGATGCTGCAGCTGCTTCTATTTACGGAGCCCGTGGTGCAAATGGTGTAATTCTTGTTACTACTAAATCAGGTAAAGGTGCAGATAAATTTACTGTTGGTATA
>CAYQDZ010000060.1:0-14022 GCA_964416375.1 uncultured Bacteroidales bacterium | reverse complement strand
TAATTTCAGTTCATCCCGATTCATCGGGATTTCTGAAATCACAGTCTCACTGATTCAAAAAAAAGTCTGATTTATTGCCTACAGAATTATTCCCACCGGATATCAAACTGAGTCAACTCATCTCCTTTGGTGATGGAACTCGTAGTTTTGAATGTGCAATTTTTAGCTCCCGATATTTCCAGGGCTTTTTCAATCCATCCTCTAATCCTGTATTCAATTACAGCATCACTTTCGGTCATGTTCGATATTTCCAATAAAGTACTCTTATCGGTACTTTTCTTAGCCTCCATCTTACAGGGTTGATAATAGGTGGCAAATATCCTTGAAGCACGTGCAACAATATATCCGGGTGAAGAAGCCTTAACAAAAATTTTGTAAATGCCTGTTAAGGCTTTCTCTGCACTAAATCTCCCCATTTCCCATGAGCCTTTTTCATTGTCTCCGTTAAAAAACAAATCCACTGCTTTTTTTGTAGGTGTTACACCCCCAGCTTTAAGCGGATACCATTTGGAAGAATCTATGACATTTTTATAGATATCAGATGATTCCTCGGGCAATGAATCAAGCCATTTATCATACATTTCTTTATGATTGAGCTTAACAAAATCCCGAATAGCCACTACCGCAGTTCCTTTAATTTCCATAATCAATATTTTTTATGCCCTAAATATAAGTGTCAGATTTTTAAGAACAACTATTCTCATAGAAAAATCTTAACGGCAGGTATGAAAATTTGTTTTTTACGCAATGGAAATGGACTTTTTTATGTCAATCCCTCCGAAATTTCCTGAACTCATTAACAAAAGAACTGTATTACTGAATTTGATGCCGGAAATATATTCCGACAGAAGATTTGCCTCAGTGTATACTTTGATATCCAATTTATTAAAACATTTTTCTACATATTCTTCCGGAAATTCCGTAAGATCCTTCTTCTCCATTACTTCTCTGGTATAATATACTATTGCCTCATCTGAATCATCCATTGTTCCTTTATATTCAGGAAGAAATTCTTTGTTCAAACTACTGAATGTATGCAGCTCAAGTACCGTAATGAGTCGCTTTGCGGGAAACTGCTCTCTGGCGGCCTGCACCGTTGCTTTGACTTTTGACGGAGAGTGAGCAAAATCTAAAAACACATAGGAGTCGTCGGTTTGTTTTAAAATTTGCAAACGTTTTGATGTTCCTTTGAATGTTGATATGGCCTCATAAAACATTTTTTCATTTACTCCAAGCAAATTACAAACCTGTTTTGCTCCGCTAATATTCTGAAGATTGTGTTTGCCAAATATGTTTATGGGAATCTCTTTGTTGCCGGAATGAATCAGATAAGTTTTTTCACCCTTTATGATGTGAGCGTGTTCAGAGTATGGATGGACCTCAATATCATTTTTTATTTCTTCAGCAATGGTTTGAAGCAACGGATCGCCGGTAAAATACAGAAAATGCCCTCCGGGTTCTATGATACGGGTAAGTGTTTTAAATTGATGACCGTATTCTTCGAAGGAAGGAAATACGTTGATATGGTCCCATGCAATACCTGTTGTAAGGGCAATATGCGGTTTGTAATGAATAAATTTTGGCCTCAGGTCAATGGGTGAAGAAAGATACTCATCACCCTCAAAAATTGCTATGTCACTTTCCGGATGGAGAGATACCATGGTATCAATTCCTTCAATCTGAGAACCCACCATGAAATCAAATTTTCTTCCACAATATTTCAATGTGTGAATTACCATAGCAGTTATGGTAGTTTTTCCATGACTTCCGGCAATTACAACTCTTTTCTTGTTTTTGGTTTGCTCATACAAATATTCAGGATATGAATATATTTTCAGTCCTATATCCTTCGCTCTTAATAATTCCGAATTGTCCTTCCGTGCATGCATTCCCAGTATTATACCATCAAGATCAGAAGTTATTTTTGCCGGATTCCACCCCATTTCATCAGGCAAAAGCCCATGTTCTTTTAGACGCGATCGGGAAGGTTCAAATACATTATCATCAGAACCTGTTATGGTATATCCTTTGTTTTTCAGGGCAATGGCCAGATTATGCATTGCTGCACCGCCTATTGCGATAAAATGTAGCTTCATGTAATGACCCGTTAAATTGAATTACAGGCTAAAATAAGCAATCCTTTTGAGGAGATAATATGAAAATTAATTGTCACTTTGACTATATCTTATTTATTTTGCATTAAGTTTATGTACCTAAATTATTCGGGATCGTATGTCTGAGAAAATCATCGAACCCTTATCCGTCGACTGTGTTATCTTTGGTTTAGAGGAAGTTACATTAAAAGTATTGCTCATTAAACGATCTATAGAACCTTCTTTTGGAATGTGGGCTTTACCTGGCGGATTTATACGCTACAATGAGAACATTGACCAGGCTTCGGCAAGAGTTCTTGAAGAAAGAACCGGGGTAAAAGGTTTATTTATGGAGCAACTTGGAGCTTTTGGCGAGGTAGATCGTTTTCCACTGGGCAGAGTGATTACTGTTGTATACTATGCCCTTGTAAAACCCGGACAGTATATAATAAATCCGGGACCTGATGCAAGTGATGCACGCTGGTTTGATGCAAAACAATTACCGGAATTGCCTTTTGATCATCTGAAAATTGTAACGAATTCATTGTCTCGCTTAAGACAGCAATTAAAATACAAGCCTATAGGATTCAACTTGTTGCCTGATAAATTTCCGCTTCTTGCTTTACAGGAGTTGTATGAGGCTATTTATGATGTTGAATTCGACAAGCCCAATTTCCGAAGAAAGATCATGAAAATGAATCTCTTAATGCCTTTGGATGAAAAACAAAAAGGTGTAGCGCATAGATCAGCACGTTTGTACAAATTTGACAAACAACGATACGACAGCCTCACCGAAAAAGGATTTATCTTTGAGATGTAATTCACATTTCATCCCATGAAGTTGTATACGATTGAAGCAGGTAATTTTAAGCTCGATGGCGGATCCATGTTTGGTGTAGTGCCCAAAACCTTATGGAATAAAATGTATCCGGCAGATGAAAATAATATGTGCAACCTGGCCACACGATGCCTCCTGATCGAGTCTGATAACAGACTGTTACTCATAGATACGGGCTTAGGAAATAAGCAGAGTTCAAAATTTTTTAGCTACTATTATCTGAATGGTGACCACTCCCTCGAAAAATCACTTCGTAAACATGGTTTTGCAACCAGCGATATAACCGATGTGATTCTCACTCATTTGCATTTTGATCATTGTGGTGGTGCTGTCCTCAGAGGGGATAAAGAAAAGGACAAATTAACATTCCCAAATGCTGCATACTGGGTTAGCAGAAAACAATGGAATTGGGCTCTGAATCCTAACCAAAGGGAAAAAGCTTCCTTTTTTAATGAAAACATAATGCCTATTGAAAAAAGTGGCCAATTAAACCTGCTGAATGATGCCACTGATTTTTCTGATGCTATTCGTTTGCAAACCTACAATGGACATACAGAAGGCCTGATTGTTCCATTCATCCATTACAGGAATCGTATTCTTGTCTACGTATCAGACCTTTTCCCAACAGCAGCACATATCCCAACATCATGGGTTTGCGGATTCGATACACAACCTCTTGTTTCCATGCAGGAACATGCTTCTTTTTTAGAGGAAGCTGCAGACCACAATTATACATTATTTTTTGAACACGATATCTATCGGGAATGCTGTACTGTCAAGAGAACTGAAAAGGGAATACAGGTGGCTAAATTTTTTTCGCTTGCAGAGATACCGGAATAAAATACACTCTTATTCGTATTCCGTAATGATCCCTCCTGTAAGTCTCAATAATTCGGCAAATGATTCCGTAAGATTGTATTTAGCTTCCAACTTATCGCGCGCTGCATTCAGGTAAATAAGTTGAATATCTCTGTAGTTAAATGAACTGATAGCCCCTGATTTGTATTTTTCTTCAGCAATCTGTAAATTCAATTTTGCGCTTTCAACACTAACATCTGCAACATGCAACAATTGTCTTTTGATATTGTACTGTTCATACATGTTAAACAACTGATTATAGAGTGCCTGTTTCATCTCATCTATTCTTAACTCACCAATCTCTTGTTGAATTCTTGCATTCTGTATTGTACGACGCACATTTCCGCCATTTGAAAGGGTATAGGTAAGTGTAAGTCCTGCATTTGCACGATAGCCGTTATTATCCCAAAAATAATTTTCAAAATCGCCGTACAAACCCTGATAAGTACGTCCAAATCCGGCTGAAAGCGAAAGCATAGGATAGAGCTCTGATTTACTCAGACTTACATTTTTCTTGAGAATTTCCTGATTAATGTATTGATTTTGCAAAGTTTTGTTATTGCTTTCCAGTTTGGTGATCATATCACCCAATACAAATTCCTGGTCAAATTCAATCAATTCCTCTATCAATATATATTCCTGGTGCACCGGTTCAGCAAGGACCAGGTTCAGATTTCTTGAAGCATTTCGGAAATTGATCTCTTGTCGCAAAGCATTTGCCGAATCGGTAAGATAATTATTCTGTGCCTGCAAGACATCAAAGCTTACAGCATTTCCAAATTCCTTTCTGGTAAGAACATAATGGTACCTGTCGCGAGAAAGATTTTTCACCTCATTTAACACATTAAGAGCTTCACTTTGTAAGAGTACAAAATGATAAGCCAATAGAATACTTTGTAAAGTATTCTCAACAATGATTGTTGTATTTCCTTCTGAAAGCTGCTCAAAATATGCAAGACGACTTTTGTTCATATGAACAGCCATTCCGTTAAAAAGAATCCAGTTGAGGTTGACCGAAGGAGTAATGGTAAGCGATTGTTGAGTATTTGGATTGATGGTAGTATCATTTAATTCAATACGCGCAAGCTGCAGCAAAGAAGGATCAACGTCCCTGTCGACTACACCACTGGCTGTTGCATTGAAGGTTATAGTAGGATAACGCCCTGCTGTTCCCCAGGCATTATTGTTTTTATCAATATCCAATTGTTTATTTGAGATTCGGATTTGATAGTTGTTGTTCAGCCCCTTTTCAATTGCTTTCTGCAAAGTAAGAGTATCCTGTGCCTGTGATAATAGAATTGTAATGCTACAAATGAATAGGAATAACAGCCTCATAATTAAATTTCTTTTTCAGTTTGCTTATGTTTTATCGCAATTTGTACTTCCTCTCTCGAAGGTTTTTTGCCAGTCCACAACCATCGCCGTGCAATACGGACATCATTCAAAAATATAATCAATGCAGGGAAAAACAGCAATATAAATCCTGTCCCGATCAATACTCCATAGGCCAATGAAATTGCCATTGGACGCAGAAACTGAGCTTGAAAGCTTTTTTCAAGAATGATCGGATAGAGGCCCGCTGTTGTGGTTATTGTGGTTAACAAAATAGGCCGGAATCTGGATATACCCGCGTCATAAAGTGCCTCTTCAAATTTCATCCCTTCCTGCATATTCAAATTAAATTTTGAAAGAAATACCACTGCATCATTAATAATTACCCCTGATAAAGCTACCATTCCCCAGGCACTCAGCATAGATACTGGTATGCCTTCAATTCCATGCCCCCAGGCTGCCCCCATCCAGGAAAGAGGAATCATCAGAATAATTATAAAAGATTGCGAGAGAGAACGAAAATGTATCATGATAACAATCAAAATGATGACCAGGGCGATTATATACCATTTCAAAAGTTCAGCCATGGATTCGCTACTCCTTCTCTGCTGTCCCTGATATTCCAATCTTATGCCCGGATAACGGATTTTTAATTGTGTCAGTATGTTTTTATCAATGTCCTCTAAAATGGGAGGAACCGGATCATATGGATCTGTCAGGTCCGCCTCAACCCTCAATTCACGCGACATATTGAAACGATTAATATTTACAGGTCCCCTTTTGATTTCGTAGGAAGCAAGTTCACTTAACGGAAATTCTCCGCGAGCTGTCTGAATCTTCATGTTTTCCATCTGACCAATGTTCGTCCTGTCAGTTTTCGGGTATCTTACCCAGACTCTTATTTCGTCTTTACCTTCCTGCAATCTTTGTGCCTGCCCACCAAAAAATCCTTGTCTTACCTGATTGCTTATGCTGGCATGATCGAGACCTAAAAAATATGCTTTTGGTTTCAATTTTAATTGTACCTCACGTTTTCCTGGTGCATTGGTTTTCACAACACCCGTTAATACCTCCATAGTTTGCAAACCTTCCAAAAGAAAATTTTCTGCTTGTTCCAATTCATCAAAATCTTTACCTAATAAGCTAATGGATACTGGTTTGCCAAAACGATTTCCTCCACCTACCCTGAATTTTTCTGCTTCCGGCACAGCACCTATTTTTTTTCGTATCCGGTCAGCTACTTCGAAACTTGATATTCCAAACTTATCGAGGTCACGTGGTTGTACAAATATGCTCCCGGTATGAGATCCGCTTTCAACACCATCGAATGCACTTCCTATGCCGGGGAATGTATATTTTATAATCGTTACAGAATCTCCGTCATGATTCTTAAACGCTTGTGTATACTCATCAACTAATTCTTCATTGACTTCCCATATCAAAGAATCAAACCGCATAAGGTAGTCCCACGTTTGTTTTTCCCCCGAACCCGGAGTAAAAGCGAAATCAACAGTGAAAAAATCAAAGGGTATTACAGGGAATAAAGTTGACTTTATTATTCCCCCTCTAAAAAATCCAAAAGTCAATATGAACAATCCAATGGGAATTGCACTTGCAACATACCACCTCCATTTGATCACCCACCGTAAAATTTTGCCATAGATTTTATCCCGTAAGTATATAATCGCATTATCAAGTTTCAGGCGCAGATTGAACCCTTTTCTCTCTTCATTTTTCGATCCTAAGATATGTTTATTTCCCAAATGATTTGGAAGAACGAAAAAGGCCTCAACCAATGAGAACAATAAGCTTGTTATCACTACGAAAGCCATTTCAAACATAAACTCCATTCCTCCTTCCTTAATGATCAATAAAGGAGAAAATGCTACTATTGTTGTTACTACTGAAGTCAGCACTGCAGGCAGTACTTCAAGACTTCCATCCAATGCTGCCTGTCGTGGTGATTTTCCTTTTTCAAAATGACTGTAAATATTTTCGGCAATTACAATCCCATCATCAACAAGTATCCCAACCACCAAAATCATTCCGAACAAGGAAATCATATTGATTGTAATGCCATACATATTTCCTATTAAAAACATGCCCAGAAATGAGAATGGAATACCAAAAGCTACCCAGAATGATACCCTCAGGCTTAGAAAGAATCCAAGTGTTATAAGGACAAGAACGATCCCGATTACACCGTTTCTTGTTAAAAGATTCAATCTGGCTCTCAGTAGAGAAAGAAAATCGAATGTTACATGCAATTCCACTCCATCGTGTTCTTCATTAAAAATCTCAACATATTTATTTACAAATACTGAAATTTCCTTTAGGTCCTCATCGGCTAATTTTTGAATGTGAAAGCCAACTGCTCTATCCCCATTCAGTAGTCCTTTGCTTGGTACATCAGCAAATTTAAGCTGAACTTCAGCGACGTCACGTAACTTTAAAAAACTCCCATCGGGATTAGCTCTAACAACAATTTCAGCAATTTCATTAGGATCAAGGGTTCTTCTACGTGACCGGATCAGAATTTCTTCCTCATCAGATTTGATCTGACCTGCCGAAATATCCGTATTATTAAGAGCTATAGCCCTTGCAATTTCATCGAAAGAAATATTGTACCGTAATCTATTCTGCTCACTTATTTCAACTGATATTTCCAATGCCGGATAGCCTGAAATATTTAATTGGGTTATAAATCCTGTGCCTCTGAAATCATCTTCCACTTGCATGGCATATTTCTTCAAGGTCATTAAATCCACTCCCTGTGATGCCATTCCCAGATATATAGCCGGAGTTGTGTTTCTCTGTTTGTATACAATAGGTCTCTCAGCATCAACCGGGAAAGAACTAATTCCATCCACTGCATTTTTTACCTCCTGAAGGATTACATCAATATCATATTCACCTGTGGTTGTAATGGATACTCTGGAAAAATTCTCCGATGAAACTGAGTTTATCTCCTTAATTCCAATTAATCCACGCACCGCTTCTTCAACCCGCACAGTTATTCCTTCTTCCATTTCCTTAGGTGAAGCGCCAGGGTATACAACAGTTACATATATATCCCGCGTCGTTCGTTCCGGAAAAAAGGATTTTTTTAGCGATAACACACCATAAAATCCTCCCAGAAGGACAACCACAATGATCATGTTTGAATAAAAAGGGTATCGTATAAAGGTTGAAACTAATTTCTTCATTTTTCTTCTATTCAGGTAAATTAATTACTCTGCTACTGCTAATGAATCACGCTCAACAGGTTTCGTAAAATCAGTCTGCACCTGCATGCTCTCATTTGCATTCGCTAAGGGTTGTGTTACTATTTCTTTGCCCTCAGGCAAACCATTAAAAATAATGGTTCTCTCATTTACCTTTAGCAGATTAATCTGTGCTTTGGATAAAAACCCCTCTTCAACGGTAAATACCATGTTCCTGTTAAATACTGCATTTCTTGGAATTTCCATTGATTCTTTGATAACCATCCCTGCAAATTCTGTTCTTACATATTCTCCTGCAAAAATTTTATTTTCTTTGCCTGTAACCGTTAGATAAATGTTAATTGATTGCGTGTTCATATCTACAAATGAAGACTTCCTTTTAATCACGCCCTGCCCAATTAAATCTCCTCTTTCGGTTTTAAGAATTGCCTTATCTCCTATTTTCAGCCATTCTGCCGAGGCAGATTCAACCGGTAGTTCTACTTCCAACTGATTGGTTTTAATAATCTGTGCAATTCTGCTGCCCGGGTTGGCAACTGAACCCACCTCTAACAATACATTCTGAATAGCTCCATCGTATGGCGCAACAATGTTGTATTTTTTAAATCTGATTTCATCGCTTTTGATCGCATAGTATTCACTTAAAATATTTCTGCTTGCCAGAAATATTTTTAATTGATTGGTTTTAACTGCAGGCAACTCCGGCAATTCAGATCTGATTTCAACACTTTCAAAGAATTGAACCCAATCCTGATACTCTTCCGGATAATCAATTTTCAGATCTGGTAAACTATTTGCCAGCAGATTCAAATACCCGCTTTTTCTTGCCTGTAATGCATATTCTGCATCCCGACTGTAGATTTTTACCAAGATATTTCCTTTTTTGAAATTCTGTCCTTTTTTTAAGGAAATGTCTCCCATGATAAGTTTACCCTGAACCTCTGCGATGATATCAACCGATTGTTGACTAACAACACGTCCAGTTGCCGAAACCTGGGTAATTACATCGTTATATTTTACCAAAGTCGAGTTAACCTTACGAATAATTTTTGTTGGAGGAGCTTGCTCCTTTGCCTTTTTTGATTTAATCATAACTGCAGCTAATGCAAATGCTATGATCAGAGTTAACAATAACCCGACTGCCGAAATAATAAGTTTTCTTGATTTCATTATGATGAAGTAATTTCCTGTTAACTATACAAAAACAAAAGAGATTTTAAGTAGTTCATTCGAAAAATTAAAAATACGCTAATTCCTTAAAGAAAGGCAAAAAAAAGAAAACAAAAAGGCTGCCTGAAAAAATAGAATCTATAAGTATTATTTTCTGATATCCGAAATCTGCCAGCTTATCCGAGCCAAACAAAAAGAATATCCTTAAGCCTAACTGTATAAGAAAGAAAATAAATAGCTGTATCCCATACTCATTAGACTCCTTCGCTTGTCGAAATTTCAGTCTGATAAGACTCGAAAATGAACGTGAGAGACCAGTACTATGACTAATTTGTTCTGAAAATAAGTTGCCGGAAGAAGGTATAGGATGATTTGATTTTATTGAAGAAAAGAGAGCTGAATATATAAAAATTAACAGGATAACACCCGCCAGTATTGCATTAACTAACTTATATGGATTATTCTTTAATTCAGAGAATGGTATCACTTTTCTGAATTCGTAGTATCTTTCAATTCTTTGACAAACTCTTTCACAGCTTTTCCTGTAGCTTTCCCCAGTTTGCGGGCCTTTTCTTCATCATCCATGTTATCCAGTACAATTGTAATTTCTTTATCCATGTCCTCCAGTTCTTCGTCCAGAACTTCCATATCTTCTTCAAGATCTTCAAGGGTTTCTTCCATGTCCTCGTTCAATTCACTGTCAAATCCTTCTTCAAATCCTTCTTCAAAATCATCGGAATGTTCATCTATCATTTCCAGATTATCCTTCCAGCCATCAGTTAAAATATTCCACTTTGTAATGGAACTGGTAAGTTTAATGAATGCAAAGCTTGTCCCAATGATAGAGACAATAAGAGCAGCTATAATCATCCCGGTCGGAGCATTGGCTTTTCTTGCCTGAGACAATCCTAAAGCGCTCAATGTAATTCCAAGAATTCCAAATACAAGCCCTGTAGCAAAAGTACATTTCATTATACCAAGGGGTACAGATAAAATTCCCAGAACAAGACCAGCAATCCCCAGGCCCATTCCTGCATTTGAATTTGATGTATTCTCCATAAGGAATAATTTTATGTCAAAAAATTAACTACCTACTCAAAATTAACACATTATGTTTTTCTTTTGAAATTTATCCGATAAAAGTTGCATCTAATTTCCTGCTATCTGAAAAATAAAAAGAGAAAGCGAACCAGATCACTTCCTCTTTTTTTTCCATGATTATATAAGCTTAACTGAAAATACTTATCCGCATTTTGATGAACCGCAATTGGTGCACATCAGACATCCCTCTTGATATATCAGGGCTTGTGAACCACACTCCTCACATTTGGCCCCTTTCTTCACTTTTGTCCCATCTGGAATGTATCTTTTTAACGCACGTTCCACTCCATTCTTCCAGGTGTTGATGGTATCACTATCCAAACGTAAAGAAGATACGAGTCTTACAATATGTGGTATAGGCATTCCATGTCGCAGTACGCTCGAAATAAGTTTTGCATAATTCCAGAATTCCTTGTCAAACATATGAGATAAACCTCCAAGAGTATTCTTATACCCATATTTGTCTATGTACTGGAAGTCGTATCTTGAGTCTCCGTTTTCATTCCTGTTTTTTATTATTTGCCCTTTGGTGATGGATTTTGGTATTGGAAACATTTCTTCATCTGCTATCCCGGTAAAAATCTCATAGGGTTTGTCACCTTTCAATCCAACAAAGGCTATCCATTTTTCATCGTTGTTATTGAATCGGATGATTTCTGCATCCAATATTTTTGGCCTCTTATATGCTTTCTCATCCTGTATAGCAGATCCATTTTCTTTTTTCTCAGTTGCTACAAGTACTCCGGAACGCGAGCCATCCCGATAGACAGTTACGCCTTTACAACCGTTTTTCCAGGCACTGATATACAGTTGCCCAACCAGATCTTCAGATACTTGGTTGGGTAAATTAATGGTTACGCTTATCGAATGATCTACCCACTTTTGTACTTCTCCCTGCATTTTAACTTTACTTCCCCAGTCAACATCATTGGAAGTAGCCTTGTAGTATGGTGATTTTTTTACAACTTCATCTAATTTCTCATCGTCATATTTTTTCACCTCGA
Organism: uncultured Bacteroidales bacterium; assembly: GCA_964416375.1. Classification (GTDB taxonomy): domain Bacteria; phylum Bacteroidota; class Bacteroidia; order Bacteroidales; family UBA10428; genus UBA10428. The sequence goes on along the minus strand of CAYQDZ010000060.1, from coordinate 2,402 downwards.
CAGGATTGTATCCGTTTTTTTCAAGCCAGATGACAAATTTGTGATGAAATACATTGTATTCTTCCCAGGTATCTCCTATTTCATCGGTAAAGGCAATGTTTGAGCTGGAATCATTCGGATTAACCTTTCTGCGACGCTTGTAAACAGGCAGAAACACCGGTTCAATACCTGAAGTAGTTTGTGTCATCAGACTTGTAGTTCCGGTAGGTGCAATCGTAAGAAGAGCAATGTTTCTTCTTCCGTATTTCAGCATATCGTTATAAAAAGTTTCATCCTCATTGCGCAATCTCTGAATGAATGGATTTTCAACTTCAAGTTGAGAATCATACAAGTCAAATGCGCCCCTGTCTTTCGCCAGGTAAACTGAGGAACGATACGCTTCCAATGCCAGTGTTTTATGTACTTCTATTGAAAAATCAATTGCATCTTCACTTCCATAACGTAATTCCAATGCAGCAAGCATATCTCCTTCAGCTGTTATTCCAATACCGGTTCGACGACCCTCATCGGCTTTGGTCTTGATTTTTTCCCATAATTTACTTTCAACTCTTTTTACTTCTAACTCTTCAGGATCATTTGATATTTTACCAATTATAGCATCAATTTTTTCCAATTCCAGATCAATAATATCATCCATTAAACGTTGAGCAATATGAACATGCTTTTTGAACAGCGAAAAGTTAAATTTGGCTGATTCTGTAAATGGATCTTCGACATAGCTATATAAATTTATAGCTAGCAACCGGCATGAATCGTAAGGACAAAGAGGTATCTCACCGCAAGGATTGGTCGATACGGTTCTGTATCCTGATTCTGCATAACAATCAGGAACTGATTCACTGGTTATTGTATCCCAGAATAAAATTCCCGGTTCAGCGGATTTCCAGGCATTATGTACAATTTTAGACCATAACTCCCTTGCTTTAATCTCTTTTGTATGGCTTGGATTTTTGCTATTTACAGGAAATTTCTGAACATATGTTGTATTTTTTACTACCGCTTTCATGAAATCATGATCGATCCGAACAGAAATATTTGCTCCGGTAACTTTTCCCGGTGTCAATTTTGCATCAATAAAATCTTCGGCATCAGGATGTCTGATTGAGATGCTTAACATTAAAGCTCCCCTTCTGCCATCCTGTGCAACTTCCCGGGTAGAATTTGAATAACGTTCCATAAATGGCACCACCCCGGTAGAAGTTAATGCACTATTTAATACGGGGCTTCCTTTCGGGCGAATGTGAGTCAGATCATGGCCAACACCACCACGGCGTTTCATAAGTTGCACCTGTTCCTGATCTATTTTCAAAATCGCTCCGTAAGAATCGGACGGGCCATCGTTACCTATTACAAAACAATTGGACAGGGATGCAATCTGAAAATCATTGCCAATTCCGGTCATAGGTCCCCCCTGGGGAACTACGTATCTAAAATCTTTGAGCACCATGTAAATCTCATCCTCACTCAAGGGTTTTGGATATTTTTTTTCAATTCTCGATAATTCACGAGCAAGTCTTCGATGCATATCATCCGGAGTTTTTTCAAATAAATTCCCCAGAGAATCCTTAAGGGCATATTTATTTATCCAGACTGTTGCTGCCAATTCATCACCCTGAAAATATTCAATTGAACTCTTTAATGATTCTTCATATGAAAATGTTTTCTTCGCTGTTTCTTTTTCTGGTTTATCACTTTTCTCTTTTTGCATTTCCTGGTTGGCTGAGGTCAATTCTTGAATCTTGGTTTCTTCGGCTTGCATCTGCATTTTTATTTAAGATATTGAAAAACTGGACTTTCTGATTTGTGAGAAATGCTTAAGTCTATATCGCAATTTATTAAACTCAAAGAAGTTTCTGCTAGTTGTCAGGTGCTGTAATTTTAAACATTTCAGTTAAGTTATTAACTTTCTCTTTTAAGCCTCTGATAAGCTGTATTTTAACTTTGTGTGTGTTTTTGTGTAAAAAATTGTTTTCATAAAACCATTGGATAAAGCCTTTTATTTATACAAAAAATATTAACACATAAATGTTTAATGAGTAATTGTATTTTGTGAAAAAGTAAAATTTATTATGTATACGCAATTCGAATATCCGTTCAAAATGATAACTCTGTAAAGGGATGATTGTTTAAAGTTACAAAAAGTATACTCCAAAGTAAATAGCGATAATAATTCAAAATATCTATCTTCGCCTACCTTTATCAATTGATATAGACATCAACATGATTTATCCTGTCTGCATCAGAATTTGAGAAAGCCGGGTTATGCCCGGATGGCGGAACCGACGAAGGAGCTCCCGCTATCCCGATGAAAAAGACAAAATGAATACAAAGAGCTCCCTGAAAACTCAAGAGTCTATCTTATGCCCGGATGGCGGAATTGGTAGACGCGCTGGTCTCAAAAA
>CAYQDZ010000059.1:0-14231 GCA_964416375.1 uncultured Bacteroidales bacterium | reverse complement strand
TCACAAATAAATAATTAAAATTCATTCATTTTTATGAATAATGCAGGCTAAAAGATAAATAGTTCAATTTGTAAAATTAAGATGATAAAATAGCTATTTGTATATTGTATCTGTTGTGTTTATAATTAATTGCGTCTAATAATTTATATTTTTGTCAGCTGGCTTATTTTTAAGTCCTAAAAGATAAACATTGGATATAGCTCCCTTCATAAGAGAATTAATAGTTTTGAATGAGTGTGTTATTTTAAGAGGAGTTGGTGGATTTGAAACTACTTATAAACATGCTATTCTTGATAAAAAGCGAAAAATCATTCTTCCGCCAAGTAAAAATATTTCATTCCGGCCAGAATGGATTAAGGACAATGAAGTTCTTGAAAACCACCTTATTGAAAGCTTAGAAATAAGTAGAGTGAAAGCATCCGAATTCATTGATGATTTTGTTCAAAGGTTTTATAATGATTTAAAAGAAAACGGCAAGGTCTTTTTAAATGGAATTGGAGAATTTCGTTTTGATTCCAAAAACAACCTTGTATTTACTGAAATTGAAGACGAGAATTATCTTGTTGAATCTTTCGGATTGGATTCACTCGATGTTGGCAATGGCACAAAAAAGGAAGAAAAAGGCAGGGAAATTGAGTTGACACCAGTTATTCAGCAAAAAAGAAAATTAACAGGATGGTACATTGCAATTGGTATCCTTTTGTTGTTGATTTCTGTCACAACAATACTATTTGTTTCAACAAATAAAGGCATCTCTTTAGTGCATTGGTCTGATAATGTATCATCTGATACGAAGCAAGAGGTTGTGGTTTTTGGAAATGCCGAAAAAGCATGGGAGGATTCTATAATAAGCTCCATTGAGAAGTCTCTCAACGATCGAACCATAACTAAAAAAGCTCTTGCTATGCCTCAGGTTCAGGAAATCCGGCCAAAAACAATGGTACAATCTTCGGCACCAACCTATTATCTGGTTGCCGGCAGTTTTAAATACAGGAAAAACGCTGATATATTGGAAGATCAATTAATACGGAAAGGATTCAAACCTGAAATAATGATTACAGCCGAAAATTTTTACAGGGTTATAGTAGGGGCTTTTTCTGACAGAAAGGAAGCAATAGCTGAGTTAAGACGTATAAGGGGGCAAATGAATCAATCGGTATGGCTTCTTGAGGAAAAACCCATTAACTGATAATACTTCCTGGTTTCACCTCTTCACCGGGACCAATAAAATGTAATGTTCCGTCTTCATTTTCAGCCATTAAGATCATTCCCTGAGATTCTATTCCACGAATTTTCCGCGGTTCAAGATTTATGAGGATACTCACTTGCTTTCCAATGATTTTTTCCGGATCGAAAAACTCAGCAATACCTGAAACTACAACACGTTTATCTATACCTGTATCGATGGTAAGCCGCATTAATTTTTGGGTTTTAGGAACCTTTTCTGCTTCGAGAATGGTACCTGTACGAATATCCATTTTTAAAAAATCTTCGTAACTAATGGTTTCTTTTTGTGGATTCACCGGTGTATTTTTAGAAGAATTTTGCTGTTTAATTTGTTTCAGTTTATCGAGTTGCCTATCAACCATGTCAGCCTCAATTTTTTCAAACAACAATTCTGTTTTATTTATAACATGGCCTGATGGCAATAGATCATATGAACCAATCCTTGCCCATGGCACAGGATTGATGTTGAGGAATTGCGATATTTTCTGACTGGTATTTGGCAGGAAAGGAGAAATCAAGCTTGTCAAATTAGCAGAAATCTGCAGTGAAATATTCATAATTGCTTTTACCCTCTCAGGATTTGTTTTCTGCAAATTCCAGGGTTCTGTATCAGCAAGGTATTTGTTTCCCAATCGTGCCAGGTTCATGGCAGTTTTTAAAGATTCTCTGATCCTGAAATTTTCCAGGCTGTTTTCAACCGAGGCTTTGATCCTGGGAATCTCTGCAAGTGTTTTTTTATCGTAATCGGTTAAATTGTTCAGTGGCGGGACTTTCCCATTATAGAATTTGTGTGTAAGAACCACAGACCTGTTAATAAAATTACCAAGCACGGCAACCAGTTCATTATTGTTTCTTGTCTGAAAATCTTTCCATGTGAAATCATTGTCTTTTGTTTCCGGTGCGTTAGCGCATAAAACATATCGAAGCACATCTTCTTTCCCGGGAAATTCCTGAAGGTATTCATGCAACCATACAGCCCAGTTGCGTGATGTAGATATTTTGTCACCTTCAAGATTTAAGAATTCATTGGCAGGAACATTCTCAGGGAGGATGAAGCTTCCCTCAGCTTTTAGCATGATGGGGAAAATAATACAATGGAATACAATATTGTCTTTTCCAATGAAATGAATCATTCTTGTATCTTCCTGTTTCCAGTATTTTTCCCATTCTGAAGTAAGTTCTTTTGTTGCCGAAATGTAACCGATAGGTGCATCAAACCAAACATATAGTACTTTACCATCAGAACCCTTGATTTCCTTAGGGACCGGAACTCCCCAATTCAAATCCCTGCTTACGGCCCTGGGTTGAAGACCTGCATCGAGCCATGATTTGCATTGGCCGTAAACATTTACTTTCCAATGCTTATTTTCTTCCAGTATCCAGGTTTTTAAAAAACTCTCATGTTTATCAAGCGGAAGAAACCAATGCAGGGTATCTTTCATTATGGGCTGGGTTCCACTGATAGTAGATTTTGGATTTTTCAGATCATTTGGGCTCAATGAAGATCCGCATTGTTCGCATTGATCTCCATATGCAGAATCATATCCGCAACGGGGGCATTCGCCTGTAATGTATCTGTCGGCTAAAAATTGATTTGCCTCTGCATCAAAATATTGCTTTGAGCTTTTTTCAATGAATTCACCTTTGTCATACAGGTTCTTAAAAAAATCTGATGCCAGTTCATAGTGAGTGGGTGAGGTAGTTCGTGAATAGATATCAAAAGAAATTCCAAAATCAGCAAAAGCTTTTTTAATAATTCCATGATATCGATCCACAATATCCTGAGGCTGAACACCTTCTTCTCTTGCTTTAATGGTAATTGGGACTCCATGTTCATCCGACCCACAAACAAAAATAACATCTTCACCTTTTAAACGTAGGTACCTGACATATATATCTGCAGGTACATATACTCCGGCCAGATGACCAATATGTACGGGCCCATTAGCATATGGAAGTGCTGCGGTGATAAGATACCGTTTGTAATTCTTCATCTCCTGAAATAGATTTTTAACTGTTGTGAGTCTTTCCTAGATTTGTATATTGTGTAAATTCCAAACCGGAATATCCGGCAAAGATATGGAAAAGCAGTATTTTAGGAAATAATTATATACCAAACTTCCATGGGTACCAATACAATTCCGCAAGTTCTGAAGAAAGGTGATGAAATTAGAATTGTTGCTCCGGCAAGTGTTGTGAAAAAAGAGTATATCGATAAATCAATAGCAGCACTTTCAGCATCAGGATACAAGGTGTCACTTGGGAAGCATATTTTATCCGGGTACAATCAATTTGCCGGAACCGATGAAGAACGTTTGTCGGATTTTCAGGAGGCTGTGAACGATCAAAACGTGAAAGCTATTTTCTGTGCCCGGGGAGGTTACGGATCTATAAGAATCATTGATCAATTGAATTTTTCTGCTTTCAAAACTCATCCTAAGTGGTTGGTCGGATTTAGCGACATTACAGTATTTCATTCTTTCGTGAATCAGAATTTAAATCTTGCAAGCATACATGCTCCCATGCCCATAAACAGTGAAAGCTCTTATTATGATAAAAACATGAAGCAGCTCAATGATCTGTTACAGGGGGAGAAAAGAAACATTATCATTCCATATCATGCATTGAACAGAGCTGGTGTTTGCAAAGGGAAAATTCTGGGAGGAAATCTGTCCATTCTTCATAATCTGCAATCTACTCCCTTCGAAATCATGACAAGAAATGCCATTCTTTTTATTGAAGATTTAGGCGAACAACTCTATCATCTCGACAGGATGCTGAATAACCTATTATTGTCCGGTAAATTAGAGAGTCTTAAGGGATTAATTGTTGGCGGCATCACGGAAATGAAAGATAAAAAAAGGCCTTTTGGAAAAACAGCTTATCAGATCATAATGGATGTAGTAAAGAAATTTGACTATCCCGTAGCTTTTCATTTTCCTGCCGGGCATATTGAAAACAATACCCCTTTCTTATTAGGTACTCAGGTAGAATTAGAGGTGAATGAAAAGGGTTCAGTTCTGAAATATCTTTAAAAAATGGCCTTTCATAATGAAATAGGGAAAAGAGGTGAAATTCTGGCTGCTAACTATATTAAACAGAAAGGGTACAACATAATAAAATCCAACTGGAGGTTCAGGCATAAGGAAATTGACATTATTGCTTATGATGGTGATGAATTGGTAATAGTAGAAGTGAAACTCAGAAGCACTGACTATTTTGGTGATCCCAGTGAAGCGGTAACAAAGAAGAAACAGAGGTATTTGATTGAAGCAGCCGAGGCCTATTTAAGAACTATTCATGAAGCGCCGGAAGTTCGGTTCGATATTGTTTCTATAATAGCATCAGGTAACAATTATGAGTACGAACATATCACCGATGCATTTAATCCATGATATGAATATTGAATCCTTGCGCGAATATTGTCTGTCTAAAAAGTATGTAACCGAAGGTTTTCCTTTTGATGAATCAACTCTTGTATTTAAGGTTTTTAATAAAATGTTTGCTCTTACAAATCTTGACGGCGAATTACAAATTAACCTGAAATGTGATCCGGAGAAAGCTATTGAACTGCGTGAAGAATATCCTTCTGTGATTGAGGGATATCATATGCATAAAAAATTATGGAATACAGTCATTGTTGATGGATCTGTGAGAGATGATCTTATAAAAGAATGGATTGATCATTCGTATGATGAGGTGGTGAAAAAGCTACCAAAAACTCAGCAAAAAAAATTGGCAGATTGATACAATACAAAACGTGAAAAGATATTTCAATACAAGAAATTAAAATCCAGACATATGAAAAGAATAATACGTTATTTTTTACAGGGATTAATTTTTATTGCTCCTTCAGTAATAACCATATACATTGTATATCTTGTATTTATATTTCTTGATGGGCAGATTCAAAGTTTCTTTCAGGAATATATACCGTTCAAGATTCCCGGACTTGGAATAGCGGCCTTCTTGGTATTTATTACTATTCTGGGTTTTATCGGGCAAAGTATTATTTTTCGTCCTGTACGGTTTCTGTTAGACAGGCTATTGAGAAATGCCCCTTTGGTTAAAGTAATCTATTCTGCGATACGCGATTTATTGTCGGCCTTTGTTGGGAAAGAAAAGAAATTTAATAAGCCTGTTTTGGTCAAGGTGAATCTGATTTCCGATCTGGAGAAAATGGGATTTATCACCACTGAAGATTTGAGTGATTTAGGCATCAAGGATAAAGTAAGTGTGTACTTTCCCCATTCGTATAATTTTTCGGGGGAGATGTTTATTGTCCCTAAAGAACATATCCAGCCCCTTTCTATATCGCCAACCGAAGCAATGAAGTTTATTGTTTCTGGAGGGGTTACTAAGGTTTAGCAGGAGAATAAAAAGTGATGAAAAGTTTTAAACTTAGGTTAATAAATAGAATGATGTAGAAAAAGTCTTTGTGCAACTTCGTGCTTACTTAGTGAAACTTTCCGCGAGCGCTGACAGCCGTCGGCCAAAGCCTATGGCGTCGGACGAAGCTACTCAGCGGAGGTGCTGTGGTATAACTTAAATAGCTGTTACACAGAGTTTCACAAAGAAATAAATCTCATAGCAATTTTGATTTAATATCTTTTGGACAGGTTCTTCTCTCAGAACAATCCTTCTACCGACAAATACCTCTCTCCGGTATCGTAGTTAAATCCTAACACCCTGGATCCTTCAGGAATTTCAGGTAATTTTTTAGCAATGGCGGCAAGTGTTGCTCCTGTAGAGATACCAATAAATAAACCTTCTTCTTTAGCTGCTTTTTGAGTGTATTTAAATGCTTCATCTTTTGATACCTGAATGGTCCCGTCAATGGCGCTTACATGAAGATTTTCAGGGATAAATCCGGCGCCAATACCCTGTAAAGGATGCGGTCCGGGTTGCCCACCGCCAATAACCGGTGATGTTTCAGGTTCAACGGCAAATACTTTTACCTTCGGAAATTTTTCTTTTAGTATTTCTGCAACTCCTGTAATGTGGCCGCCTGTCCCCACTCCTGTGATCAGGTAATCGATTCCGTTGGGGAAATCACTCAATATCTCCCGGGCCGTTGTTGTTTTATGGATTTCAATATTTGCAGGATTATCAAATTGAGAAGGCATCCATGCATTCGGATTTTTAGCAACCAACTCTTTTGCCTTTTCAATGGCTCCTTTCATACCTTTTTCACGGGGAGTAAGTTCGAATTCAGCACCGTATGCGGCCATGATTTTTCTCCGTTCAATTGACATAGATTCCGGCATGACCAGAATCAGTTTGTATTTCTTAACAGAGGCTACCATAGCCAATCCAATACCGGTGTTCCCCGATGTAGGTTCGATAATGACCGAACCTTTTTTTAGGGCACCCCTTTTTTCTGCATCTTCAATCATAGCAAGGGCTATCCTGTCCTTTATACTGCCTCCGGGATTGTTTTTTTCTAATTTTATCCATACCTCATATTGTTTATCAAAAATAGTATTGATCTTCAGATGAGGTGTGTTTCCAATGGCTTCTAGTATAGTATTTATTTTCATTGTTAATTATTTTTAATTGGTTCAAATAACAAAATTGATGGGTTCATCTTTCATTTTCCCATCCCTGACAACTGTTTTGCTTTCATGGTACACTACACTGTATGGTGGAATACTTTTAGTTAACCACACATTACCACCAACAACTGAGTCATGACCTATTATGGTATCGCCACCAAGTATAGTACTTCCTGAATAAATGATGACATTATTTTCAATGGTAGGATGACGTTTTGTCCCCCGCATGCTTTTTTCAACCATGATGGCACCAAGTGTTACTCCCTGGTATATTTTCACATTTTTTCCGATGATTGTAGTTTCTCCAATCACGATTCCTGTGCCATGGTCAATGAAAAAATTCTCGTCAATTTTTGCGCCGGGATGTATTTCAATTCCTGTTTTGCTATGTGCATATTCCGACATCATTCTTGGAAGAAAAGGAATTTTTTGTTCGTAAAGAACATGGGCCAGGCGATAAACCGTAATGGCATAAAAGCCGGGATAATATAATATAACACTCTCCATGGATCTTGCTGCAGGATCAAAATCGAGAAAGTGTTTTGCATCGTTCATCAGATTTGTATAAATAGCTGGAATTTTTGAAAAAAAATCAAGACTGATATCTCCTACTGATACCTTGAGCGTGTTTTCAAGAGGGCTTAACAAATTTCTGAAATCAAGTTGTAACTGGGCAAGATTCAATTCAATCTTTTGAAGTGTACATTTTTTATCAATTTTAAAAGGAAACAGAAAATTGATCAGGTTTTCAGTAAAATTATGGGTCTTGATCATGGAAGGCACATCCTTCCTGAACTCATCGTATTTCTTAAGCAAAAAATCAGGAAAATTTTCGAAATTATCCATTGTATCTGGTTTTAATCAAAAGATGCATGATCTATAAATGAATTTGGAAATTTTTAAAACAGAGGATTGTATGTGTTATCTGCAACACATGTAAACGCCACCATTCGAGTAACCTCCAAGACAAGATGGTAAATTCCAATAAAAAAAGGCTGAAGTGGCGCTGGCTATCATATTTATTAATTATGAATACAAATTTCCGAATTATTTCTGATATAAAGGCTAAAGCTCATAAAATTGTTCAGCGACGCACCTATTTGCTGTTTTTTTCCATCAGGGTTAACTTGTTGTATGAAGTAATCAGTCCTTTGATCACGGAGGAGCTAAAACCCTGGTGTTCCATCTCATTCAATCCTGATATGGTGATTCCCTGAGGGGTTGTTACTTTGTCAATTTCTGCTTCGGGATGTGAATTGTTTTCGTGAAGCAGTTGTGCTGCGCCTTTTACCGTTTGAGACACTATTTTTTCGGAGACCTCGGCACTAAAACCGATTTCAATTCCCCCTTGGGTAGCCGCACGGATGAACCGTAATGCAAAAGCAATTCCACAGGCTCCGAGAACAGTTACCGCATCCAGAAGTTCTTCCTGAAGAATAATTGTCTTGCCAAGTTGTTCAAAAAGCTTAATCGTTTTTTCTTCTTGTTCTTTGGTGGTATTACTGAAGCAAATACAGGTCATGGATTCTTTTATTTCAATTGCAGTATTAGGCATAATCCTTACAATAGCATGTTTCCCAATGGTATTCGAAATTTCAGAAATACTTACACCGGTAACAGTCGAAACAAGAATCTGACCTGGTTTTAGATTTGGCTTCAATTCTTCCAGAACGGATGTGAATTGTTGAGGCTTTACCGATACAATGATTATTTCAGCATTCCCTATGGCTTTCCCAATGTTATTGTCAACCGTATTGAATCCGGCGTCTTTAAGATATTCGACCCGGGGAATCCTTTTTTCACAAAGGATAAGATTTTCATTTGTTATTCCTTTTAAAGAGAGAATACCTTTGGCAATGGATAATCCAAGATTTCCACCACCTATGATAGCAATGTTTGAAAAGTTCATTTCATCTTATTTTAAGAAAAATGCCTGATTGGCGTGTAAAAATAAACCAAATCAGGCATTTAAAGAAATTTTTTATGAAACTCAAATTCCAAATAGAAAGTGTATCTGGATAAACTAGTTTTCTGAAGTGATCAAAAAACTTAATGTTCTTCGTGTTTTTGTGTCTTAGTGGCAAGATTTTATGCCACAAAGTCTCTAAAGCACAAAGAATCACAAAATCATTAACCAGAACGGAATAAGCTCAAGAAACTTTTTATCACAAGAGTCTTATTCCCGAATGGCTTTTATACCGGGTAACTCTTTTCCTTCCATATATTCCAGCATAGCTCCACCGCCTGTTGATACATAACTGACTTTATCTGCCAGGCCGTTTTTATTGATAGCAGCAACTGAATCTCCTCCCCCTATTAGAGTAAATGCTCCTTTTGAAGTGGCCTCGGCTAGTGCTTTTGCAACTGCTGTTGTTCCTGCAGCAAATTTCTCCATCTCAAATACACCCATAGGTCCGTTCCAGAGGATTGTCTTTGATTTTTCAATTACTTCAGTAAATGCATCAATTGTTTCGGGACCAATATCCAAACCCATCCATCCATCTGGGGTTTGATCAGTTTTTGAAGCATTTGTATTTGCTTCTTCATCAAATTTATCGGCATTTATAGCATCTGTTGGGAGATACACTTTCACCTGATTTTCATTTGCTTTCTTAAGAATTTCAAGAGCCAGAGCCAGTTTATCTTCTTCACAGAGTGAGTTGCCTATCTGACCACCCTGAGCCTTGATAAATGTGTATGTCATTCCACCTCCGACAAGCAAATTATCGATGTTAGGTAAAAGTTTTTCAATAATCAGGATCTTGTCTGACACTTTGGCTCCTCCCATGATCGCCGTAAATGGTTTCTCGGCATCTTTAATCACCTTATCCATTGCTTTCAACTCGCTGTTGATGAGGAATCCAAACATTTTTTTCTCGGCAGAAAAGAATTCAGCAATAATGGCTGTTGAAGCATGTGCACGGTGAGCAGTTCCAAATGCGTCATTAACATAAACATCGGCACCTTCAGCAAGCTTTTGTGCAAAATCTTTCATGCCATCCTTATTTTTGTTTTCTTCCAGATAGAAACGAAGATTTTCGAGCAATAAAATTTCTCCGGATTGAAGATCTTTTTTCATTTGAAGAGCTTCCGAGCCGATACAATCATTCGCGAATTTTATCGTAATGCCAGGCAGATGCTCCTTCAATTTTGATATAACATGCCGAAGGGAAAATTTATCTTCAGGGCCTTCTTTCGGACGTCCCAGATGAGACATTAAAATTGCCGAACCACCATCGCCAAGTATTTTTTTTATGCTAGGCAATGCTCCTCTAATTCTGGTATCATCGGTTACCTGAAAAGTTTCTTTATTCAGTGGCACATTGAAATCAACGCGTACGATCACTTTTTTACCGGAAAAATTATAATTATCAATTGTTTGCATTGTTGTATTTTTTGAAGTTAAAAATGGAGCTGCAAATGTAAACAAACTATTTTTATTTACCTTTGGATCGCTTCTGACAGATCAGCAATTCAGTGGTTAACCAATTATAAAATTCGTATTCAGAAAATGCTTTTTTCTCAGGTCACCGGACAGCTTGAACTTAAGAAAAAATTAATACATTCTGTTCAATCCGGACGCATACCTCATGCACAACTTTTTTTTGGTCCTGATGGGTCAGGGTCACTTGCTATGGCAATAGCTTATGCTCAATATGTCGCCTGTGAAAACAGAACAGATATGGATTCCTGCGGACAATGTGCAAACTGCCGGAAAATTTCCAAACTTACTCATGCTGATTTGCATTTTTCTTTTCCTGTAAACACTACCAATAAGGCAACAAAAGAACCGGTAAGCAGTAATTTCATTAAGGAATGGAGAGAATTTGTAATCACAGATCCCTATTTTAATTCAAATCAATGGTATGAATGGATTGGCATTGATAACAAACAAGGCCTTATTAACAAAAAAGAAAGCGAAGAAATTATTAAAAAATTAAGTTTCAAATCCTTTGAATCAGAATATAAATTCATGATTATCTGGTTGCCGGAAAAGATGAATAACTCTTCAGCTAATGTTTTGTTAAAACTCATTGAAGAACCGCCTGAAAAAACTCTGTTTATCCTCGTGAGTGATCAGCCTGAACAATTACTGGCTACGATCACATCACGTACTCAAGCTGTTAAACTTTCCGGAATTGATAATGCGTCATTAACTCAGACTCTTAAAGTCAGATATGACTTATCAAAAGAAGAATTAGCACATATTGTCAGGCTCGCCAGAGGCAGTTATATCAAAGCCCGGGAGATTATTCTTACTTCGGAAGAAAACCAGTATAATTTTGAACAATTCGTAAAAATTATGCGTTTGTGCTATGTGCGTAATTTTCTGGAAATCAATTCATGGGTCGAAGAAATGTCGGCTTCCGGAAGAGAAAAATTAAAAAATTTCTTGGGTTATTCTCTGAAATTGGTGAGAGAGAATTTTATTCTTAATATGGATCGTAAGGAATTAAATTATCTGACTACAAAAGAAATGGATTTTTCCAAGAATTTCCATCCTTATATCAATGGAAATAATATTCAAAAAATATATGAGGAATTCAACAAGGCATCATTAGACATTGAAAGAAATGCATATTCCAAAATTGTTTTATTTGACATGGCTTTACATTTGGTGAAACTTATTCCTAATAAAAGGAAATAAGGATAATGGGGACAATAAATTTGCATAACAGGTACAGCTTTAAGTCTTATGTTTTTTTTAGATTTGCTGTGTCAATGGGAAAACTGATAATATGAGTGATAGTAAACAAGATATACGAGTAAGTCCTGATTCAAATCAGGATCATCCTGAACCATGTCTCTCCAATTGTGTAAGATCCTGTGGGAAACTTACTTCCTACGATTGGTTGAACGAGATATCAAACATGGATGAATTTTCCGAAATCCTGGAAATCCGATTTAAAAATACAAGGAAAGCATATTATAGCAATCCGAATCATCTGTTTTTGGAAAAAGGAGACATTGTTGCTGTTGAGGCTTCTCCCGGACATGATATTGGCGTTGTTTCTTTAATAGGGCAGATGGTGTTGTATAAATTGCTGAATGAGGGAATTGATTACAAAGAACAGGAATTCAAAAAGGTATATCGCAAAGCAAAACAGACCGATATTGAAAAATGGAATGAAGCCATTGCAATGGAGCATAAAACGATGATTAAAGCCAGGCAAATTGCTGCTGATCTGAAGCTGGATATGAAGATTGGTGACGTTGAATATCAGGGGGATAAAACCAAGGCGATTTTTTATTATATAGCTGATGAACGAGTTGATTTTCGGGAGTTAATTAAAGTATTGGCTGATGAGTTCAGGATCAGGATTGAAATGCGTCAGATTGGTGCCCGGCAGGAAGCCGGAAGGATTGGAGGAATAGGTGCCTGTGGACGTGAGTTATGTTGTTCGAAATGGATTACAAATTTTGTGTCGGTTACAACCAATGCAGCGCGTTTTCAGGAAGTTTCCTTAAATCCGCAAAAATTAGCTGGACAATGCAGTAAGCTAAAATGCTGTTTAAACTATGAACTGGATGTCTACCTTGATGCACAAGAAGATTTTCCGGATACATCAATACAGCTTAAAACCAAACTCGGTAAAGCAATTCATCAGAAAACGGATGTTTTCAAACGTTTGATGTGGTATAGTGTAGTATCAAACGATAAGCATAGCATTACCTGTCTAACTGTTGATCAGGTAAAAGAAATAATAAAATTGAATGAGGAAGGCCAAATTCCTGAACAATTGCAGGGGATTGAGGAATCTTCGATAGCGTCAATTATTGAATATCAGAATTCAGCCGGAATAGAAAGCCTGACACGTTTCGAAGATGCTCCGAAGAAAACGAACAAAAATAAAAACAGGCCATACGGATCTCATCCGAAAAAAAGACCATGATATGGTAAAAACCTTCAGAATATTAATAGGCGTGCTTTTGGTTTTGATGGCGGGTTGCAAAATAAATGAAATTTTCGATAAAACCTTTACATTTTCTTCTGATGGATGGAAGTACGACAAGGTAGTAGAGTTTAAATTTCCGGTTCCTGATACATCAAAACCCTATGATTTATACTTGCAGATAAGAAATACCGGAACATATTCCTATAGTAACATCTGGCTGTTTGTTAAAACATTTGCTCCAAACGGAAGTGTTCTGAATGATACGCTGGAGATAGTATTAGCAGATAAAACTGGAAACTGGCTGGGTAAAGGCATTGGAAATATGAATGAAATGCAAGTCCCTTATAAACAAAATGCATATTTTATCAATAGAGGTATTTATAGTATCTCAATTCAACATGCAATGCGCGATACTACTCTCGAAGGAATTATGGATCTGGGATTTAGATTACAATATCACAATTAAATTTTCTTTTGTGTCAAAAGGGAAGTTGCAAAAATTTTCTGAAATGAAATCTTTTCCAAACGTTGTTCAACCATCGTTCAGAGAAGTATTTCATAAAGATTTTATTTTAAAGGGTAAGTGGAATATTGATTTTTTTGCCAGGGATCTACCATTAATCCTCGAGTTGGGTTGCGGGAAAGGAGAATATTCTGTTGAAATGGCAAAGATGTTTCATGAGAGCAATTTTTTAGGTGTTGATATTAAAGGAGCAAGAATCTGGAAAGGGGCCAAAACGGCCCTCTCAGATAAGATGGAAAATGTTGGATTTATTCGTACAAGAATAGATTTTATCAATTCCTTTTTCTCAGGAAATGAGGTGAGCGAGATATGGATAACCTTCCCTGATCCCCAGTTAAAAAAGGCAGGCAAAAGGCTTACTTCCGCAAAATTTCTGAATATGTATAAAAGTTTTCTTAAAGTTGAAGGTACCATTCATTTGAAAACGGATAGTTCTGAATTGTATGACTATACATTAGCCATTATAAAACGAAATCATCTCAAGATAGAATTTGCGACGAATAATCTTTATACTACTCATGCCCAGGATAAAGTCCTGAACATTAAAACATTTTATGAAAAAATGTGGCTTGAACAGGGACTGAATATTCATTACATTCGATTCAAATTCATTGGAAATCATGTTATTAAAGAACCTTAGGGATCCTGAGCGAAATGATAATTTCTTTGAGCTTGTGTACAAAGTTACCAGGACTGTCCCGGCAGGAAGAGTTACTACCTATGGAGCTATTGCAAGATGTATAGGTTCTCCGGGTGCTTCACGTATGGTTGGATGGGCATTAAATAACTGCCATATAAACGAAGAATTTGTTCCTGCGCACAGGGTGGTGAATAGAAAAGGTTTTCTTACAGGGAGGCATCATTTCAGACATTCGGAATTGATGCAGGAACTTCTGGAAAGTGAAGGTAACCAGGTGATTAATGGTCAGATTGTGGATTTTGAAAATAGGTTTTGGGATCCTTGTTCCAATTTAATCTAACCTGCATTATTCATAAAAATGAATGAATTTTAATTATTTATTTGTGATA
>CAYQDZ010000058.1:0-14398 GCA_964416375.1 uncultured Bacteroidales bacterium | reverse complement strand
TACAATCCTTTTTGCGGAACTTTACCGGATTTTGGCAATTTTTGTATCAAACGGGGCGAAGCAGACGGGGAATGGAAATGTATTGATGAATACGATAAGTACAAGGGTATGGAAGAGATTATGCCTTTTGCAAAAGGGGTAAGTGCCAAATCACATGATTTTAACTCAAGTGGTGAAGAAATGAATATCAATTATAACAGAATGATGCAGATCGTTAAAAATGCGGGTTACAAAGGGTATATAGGAATTGAATACGAAGGCAAAATGCAATCTGAAAAAGAGGGAATACTGGCCACTAAAAAACTTCTGGAGAAAGTATTTGAGGAATTAGGCTAATATTTTGTAAGGAAATTGTGTATTGAATAGTTATTGCCTGTCGCAGAGTATATACACAGGACGTATTACCTGCCAGGATGTATTCTTTGATCGTGAAATCAAATTAATTTGCTTCATGTTGATCAGCGTAATAAAAGAAATGTCCCTTTCTTCCCGAATTCATAGCCGTGTTCCGTGGTAGCATGAATATAATAAGTATAGGTATCTGTATTTTGTAATTTCCCTTCGTAATATCCATTCCAACCTTCGGTTAGACTGGTTGAAGAATAGACCAGGTTTCCCCATCTGTTAAATATTTTGAAATCCACTTCACTGATTTTCTCTGATTCAAATGCAAAAATATCATTTTCATTATCACCGTTTGGAGTAAAGGCAGTAGGTAGTTCCAGGTAATGATCCATAAGTACTTCAACATAAAACTCTACCAAAGAAGTACGGCATTCATCTGTGATTTCAACCCTGTAATATGTGCTTTCAAATGGGTTGACAATAGGATCATTACAGGAAGTACATGAGATCTGATAACCGGGTGACCACGAATACAAAGAATTTTCAAAGTCGGACAAGACAATGAGTTGAATGGTTTCTCCTATAACAATCGCTGTATCCTGCAAAGGGATTCTTAGGATCTCAGGAAGTCCGATTACGGTGATTAATTGTGATTGGGGTGCGGAGCATTCATTATCATCTGTAACCGTTGCGGTAATATACAATGTTGAATCCGGGCTTACCGTGGTGGTTAATGATGTAGGTGAGCTGAACAGTTGTGCCGGGGACCAGGTGACTGACCAGTCAGGATTTCCTGTTATGGAAAACAGGGTTGAATTATTTTCTTCACATATTCTGGTTTCACCTGAAATCGTAAATTGTGGCAGCTCAACAACATTGTAGTTTTTTTCTATTGTATCACTACAGCCAATGCCGTTGGAGACTTCAAGAGTGATATGAACAGGGCCGGTGGCATCAAAATGAACACCCTCTATATTTTGATCAGTGGAGACTGGAACGCCGTTTATGCTCCAGACTGAATAGTTGTAATCAACAGACTGATTATTTGTAAGAATCGGGTCGTAATAACAATAGTTTTCCTTTACGGGAGATAGTTCAAAAGCGGCCCGGATATAAGATACATATAAAGGCTCATCGGTAATTGTTACTTCACATTCACCATCACGAACCCATATGGCAGGATAGATCTCGCCGGTTGCAAAATATGCATGGGTCGGAGTTGGGTCGGCAGATGTACTTCCATCACCAAAAACCCATTGAAATTCATCCACATTATCCGAATCGGTAATTTCAAAACTTACAGAGTCTCCGTTGCAGATAAAGGCCGGTTCAAAATGAAAATCAACTTCGGGACCTGTAACTTCAATTGTCTGTGATGAGAAAGCAGTACAACTGTTTGATGTCATGATATATAGTGAGGCAGTATATGTACCTGGTTGAGAATAAGTATATTCTGTTACCGGACTGTAGTCCTGACTTTCAGATCCTTCTGCAAAAGTCCAGACTCCTTCCATGATATTCGCTGGGGTATTGATATGATTGAAGCTAACAGTTGCCGGATAACATTCGAAGCTGTTATCACTGACTAAAAATGAAGCATCTGCTTCCTGCACACTTATGTACGATGGCCTTATAACATCCAGTTCGCACCCATGTCTTTCAGCTGTTAGCTGAACACTATACTCCCCGGCTTCTGTATACAAATGCGAGTTTGTTGTTGTAGAACCTGTACCATCTCCGAAATCCCATTCAAAGCTGGTAATATCCGATTCTGAAATTATGAAATTAACCTCTTCACCAAGACAAACACCTGATTCGAGAGCCTGGAAATAAATGGTCGGTGAATATACTGTGATTTCCTCCATAGCTGAATTGGTGCATCCATAAATATCCTTTACAAGCAAACTTGCCACAAAGGTCAGGTCAATACCGGCTGAATAGGTATGTTCCGGATGGCTATTTTGTGTGGTATCACGGCTATCGTCTCCGAAATCCCATATCCATTCATCAAGGGAAGGATAAGTTCCTTCGAATGCAAATTGAACGCTAAGTTCCGGTCCGCATCCTGAAGTGGGCATTGCCTCAAAACTAACCGGAGGTTCAACAACTTTCACTACCCCTGTCAATGTATCCGTACAGCCGTTATCTGCGGTTACAATCAGTTGAGGAAAGTAGATCCCTGTTTCTGAGTATGCATGTTTATGCAGAGTATCCCATGTTCTTCTCGGGGGCGATTCATCTCCAAAATCCCACAGAAATCCTTCGATATAGCACTCATCAATATAATCAATGGAACTGACTGCATTGTATTCAGCTGAATCGTACAGACAGACATAGGGATTGAATGTGAAATTGGCTTGCACATTTCTGACAGGTATAAAAATACTTTTTTCTATGGTGCAGTTTGAAGAGGTATTGGTAGCCTGCAGTATGATTTCATACAAACCGGTTTTATTAAATTCATATACAATGGAGTCTGTATTGATAAAAATGGTATCATCGAAAAGCCAGGTGAACTCATCGGCATCCTGTATATCGGTCAATAATGTATATACCATTGGAGAATCACAATCGAAACGGTAATTTATATTTCCTGTCGGATCATATACATCGATTATGTCCTTTAAAACAGTATCGCTCAAGCAGCCATTGTAATCAACAGTAAGTTTTATATCCTTCAGATCCGAGGAGGGTGCATTGATCGTGACTGTTGCATCCGGCGATGTGATCGCGCCGGTATTGAATAATCCCGGTGAAGAGTACTGCCAGCTATCTATTAAATCTTGTGAAGGAGACTCATCTGTTAAATCAATTGTATTTCCATAGCACAGGTTCTCCGGAGAAACTGAAAAGAAGGGATTGATTTTATCACCCACTTCAATGACCACCGAATAGGAAGTATCAATACAATTCTGATCATTCCTGATAACAAGTTGAACAGGATAAATGCCCGGAGTATTGAAAGTGTAGCTGAGTGGATTGCCTTCTGATGTTGGATATTCCAGTTCTTCGATCAAATAGGTCCATTCCGTAATGGGATCCTTCGATCTGCTGCTGTCTGAGAAGGTAAGCTCCAGAGGCACACATCCACCGGATATGTCTGGCATGAAACGGGCAACAGGAAGGCTTACCTCATATTCATACCGGGCACTATCAGTACACCCGTTTCCATTTTCTGCAATAAGCAGAATGGGAACATGGTATTCATTTCGTTCGTGATTGTATAGGTATTTATGTGTTGCGAAAAGGGACATTGTATAGACCGGGTCAGTTTCATTGCTTGAAGATAAGTCAGGAAACCTCCATTTGTAGGAAACCGCATTTTCAGATAAATTCGTAAGAGCAATATCTACAGGCAATTCACAAGTATAATATGAGTCCATACTAAAATCTGAAATCACGTGATCTATGCGGAATGACTTTGTAATACTATCCGGACATTCTGTGGACAGGCCATAAAGCAATTTTATTTCTATGCTTCCCGAATCAATAGCAGCGAAAACGATGGATTCGACATCCTCATAGGTATGAACGGTATTGTTATAATCAATGATCCAGGTGTAATCGGCCTGGCCGGGAAGTGTCGTTCCAAAGCCAATGGTACCGGGACAGAGCAAAGAATTGTCTTCAAAGTAAGTATTGCCGGAAGAAGTAGCATAGATATCTCCCGTGTTTTCTCCTACATTGATCATTTCTTCTTTGCTTATTGAATCAGTGCAGCCATTGGCATCTGTAATATGCAATTCAACATCATAAATTCCCGGATTGGTATAAAATGCAGTCCCGTTAAACTCGTCAGAAGTAGTATTATTGCCAAAAAACCATTGACTTGATAAGTTGCCCACGCCATTGGATAAATTGGTGAAATCCACAATCAGAGGAGTATAGCAGGCAAAACTGTCTGATGCGGTAAAGTTTACTTCAGGAGTATCAAACACCCGGATCAATCCGAAGCTTTCTGTATAGTCACTGCATCTGTTTTCATCGGTTACGCTCATATACACATCAAACATCCCCGGTTGCGTGTAGCTATAATTGTATTCATCGCCATAGCCTGTATCGCCATTACGAAAATCCCAGAATGTTTCATGTATAGGAGCATCACCCTCCGCAGAAGTATTCGTGAACTGAACTTCGAGTGGTATACATCCCTGATCTGCATCTATAGAAAAGGAGGACTTCGGCCCGGCAGCGATTTGGAGAATCTGAGAGGACCGGACGGTATCCGTACCTTCAATTACACGAAGTGATATTTCATAAGTTCCGGGGTCTGTGAAGGCTTCTGTAAGAATCATTTCAGGGGATAAGATCAATGCCCCTTTTCCAAAATCCCATAAATATTCAATGCCTGGCCCCGTTGTTGACTCATTAATGAATACTACTACCGTAGGGGAGCATTTGTTGTATACCTGAATGCTGAAATCGGAGGTAAGGCCAAAAATACTCTGAAAGGATAAGCAGAAAATCACCGGGATAAACGACAGCGGGGATTTGAAATTGTTTGCTAAATATCGTAATATTGTTTTCATCGAACCGTTGGATTCCTGGAACCAGAATTTATGAACTTACGCCGACCGGATTTTAAATTTTTAAATGTAATAATTATTGCAATTGTATCCTCAACAATGGTGCAATTAAATATTTCAGGGCAAGACATACATTTTTCGCAGGTGCATTCCATTCCTGTTTATTTAAATTCTGCAAATACCGGAATCCACAAGGATGACCTGAGAGTATGTAATACATACAGAAACCAATGGAGTAAAATTGATTTTCCATACCATTCCTATTATTTATCTGCTGATGGCAGTATTCCTGCTTTTGGTCGTAAACTTGGAATCGGAGCGTATTTTTTGCATGATCAGTCTTCAAGTCTGTACCTCACTGCAGATAAAATTTACTTTTCACTCAGTCATTCATCCTATTTGGGCAACCATCAAATTGTTGCAGGTATACAACCCGGAATCGTCTTAAAACATTACAATACAAGCAGATTAACTTTTGGATCACAGTTTGATCCGGATGGAGAAGTGTTTGACCCTGATTTACCAAGCAATGAAGAATTTCTTAACAACAAGATGAGATATTTCGATTTGAATGCCGGAGTGTTATGGCGTTCAAAAATGAATAATCTGTTCTTAACAACAGGTTTTTCAGTAAGCCATATAAACAGGCCTGTTGAATCTTTTTTCGATGAAAATGATTCAACTCATTTGCCTGGTAAATATACATTTCATGGTGATTTGATCATTCCACTGTTTCAGAAATTCAAAGTCAATCCTGTTATCCTGTGCACTTTCACAAAAGGTGCCAGAGAGTTTGTGGGTGGTGTTTTAACAGCATATTATCCCGGGAGTTCTATGCTGGCTGTGGAAAAAGTATATGTAGTCTCCAATTTCCGTATCAATCCTGTGAAAACAATAGATGCCCTTATCATAGGCGGTGGTGCAGCAATAGCGAATCTGGAAATAGCAGTCACCTACGATATAAATGTATCTTCACTAAGGAAGGCATCCAATTACCAGGGTGCTTTTGAAGTATCGTTGATATATACCCTAAACAGAAGAAAAACAAAAGATATCACAGAGCCATGCATCATGTTATAATCGATTGGATCTTGCAATTGAAATCAGCCATCATTTTGATGCTGTTTATTTTGCTGACAGGTTCGCCGGGCAGGGTCAACGCAAATGCAATCCGTGATTCAACCAAAACTATCCACAAAGAATACAAACGTAAAGCTCAGCAGAATCTTAACCATGGCAAGGTGTATGACGCCATTTATTTTTATGAAAAATATTTTGAATCAGGTGTGCAGGATGCCAGGGCAGCATATAAACTGGCAGGCTTATATTTTGGAATCAGGGATTATAAAAATTCAAAAAGGTACTACGATAGTGTGATGATTGTTCGCTCGCCAAAGAAATTTCCCCTGAGCTATTATTACAAAGGTATGGTGAGCATGAA
The DNA here is from genome assembly GCA_964416375.1 of uncultured Bacteroidales bacterium. Taxonomy (GTDB): domain Bacteria; phylum Bacteroidota; class Bacteroidia; order Bacteroidales; family UBA10428; genus UBA10428. Next base: position 8,086 of record CAYQDZ010000058.1, on the reverse strand, counting down.
CCTGGAAGAATATGATATGGCAATTGAAAGTTTTGAAATTTTCAGAAAGTTATACCGTGGTAAAAGAGATCCACAAGAGCGCAGGAGTATTGCCCGTGAAATGATCAATAGTTCGGAATGGGCAAAGCAAAATGCCGATTCAATGGTAAATATTACCATTACGAATTTGGGAACATCAGTGAATAAGCCTCATATTGAATTCAGTCCCATCCCTGTTGATGCAAAGAAAATCCTATACGGATCATATGTTGAAGACAGCCTCAGCAAGCGACAAACTATGCGAAAGCTATTTGTAGCGGAAAAGACAGGAGATAACTGGATAGCCCTTGGAGAACTTGAAGGCCCTATTAACCACCCGGAATTTCACACCGGAAACTCTGTCATCTCATCCGATGGAAAAAGGATGTATTTCACACGCTGCCGGGAAAACTGGAAAGGGAAAATGATTTGTGAGATCTACTTATCGGAACGGAAGGATAAGCAATGGCAGGAACCTCAAAAGTTATCCTATCCTGTGAATGATGAAAACTATACCACAACTCAGCCTGCTCTCGGGCAGTATTTAAGAACAGGGGCCGACGTTCTTTATTTTGTCTCTGATCGTCCCGGCACCAAAGGAGGTTTGGATATCTGGTATAGCATATACGATATAAGAAACAAAGAATTTAAGGAGCCCAGGAATGCCGGAAGGGCTGTAAATACCAGATCAGATGAATGTTGCCCTTTTTATGAGCTTTCAAACAGAACACTGTATTTCAGCTCAAAGGGACAAAAGGGCTTTGGAGGTTTTGATGTGTACAAAGTAACAGGTTCAACACGAAAATGGACTGAAGTAACTTCCTTGCCCAAGCCTATAAATTCATCCTACGACGAAATGTATCTTTCTGCTATTCCCGGTGGAGAAGAAGGCTTTTTTACTTCAAATCGCCCCGGTTCATATGCCATGCAAAACGGAAGTTGTTGTGATGATATTTTCCATTTTCAATACAATGAATGCACCAAAATTACCTCAGGGGGTATTGTGATTAATGTGACCAATTACGATGTTTATGATGAACTGAATGAGAGGTATAAGCTGGATCTTAGCTATCCGGAAAATAATGCTCCCATTTCAGGTGTGCCTGTTCAATTGTATTTACTTGACAATACTTTGCATGAAGAAATATTATTATCACAAGTTGAAACGGATGCAGATGGTAGATTTGATTTTGATCTGGATATTGGCAAGGATTATAAGGTAGTTGTGAAAAACTATGGATTTTTTGACAAGGTGGTTACATTTGATACCAGGAACAGGAAATGCTCGGATACACTGAATTTAGGAATATCTCAAATTAATATTCTTCCTGAAATAACTGTTCGTTTCAATGTATATTATGAGCATGATAAGGCACGGCTTACACGTACAGCCAAAACAACAATCGACTCTCTGTTGACCCCGGTTTTTGATCTCTTCCCCAATGCCATTATCGAAATAGGATCCCATACGGACCATACGGGATCAGACAGTTACAATATGAAATTATCGCAAAGGCGATCGGAAAGTGTGGTAAACTATTTAATAAAAATGGGAATAGTATCCGAAAGGCTGATTGCCAGGGGATATGGAGAAAGCCAAGCTATTGCACCCAATACTCATCCCGATGGTTCGGATAATCCGGAAGGCAGACAGATGAACAGACGTGCTGAATTGCGAATTGTTGGAGAAATGAGTACTTTTTATCTTGATGAATAGTACATTTGATGTAAACCATTATTTGAAATAAATATGTCCGGCATATTATTGACATACAAAACGAAAGCGCTTCATTCACTGTTTTCTGAAAAGCGTTTACTCCTTTTCATAGCTGTCATTTTGATTTCAGCCCTCACATTATTTGCTCAATTGCCTAATGGCACAATATGCTCACAGGAATATTTCGATCTGGTGATCGGTAATCTTGAAGACGAAAGTCTTGAAATTCTTGATACGATAAACCCTGAACTGGATGTAAATTTTAGCCTGGAGGTATTTGTAATCAGGGACGAAACCGGAGCAACAAATTTTACTTACCAAACCCTGAACAATAATCTGGATATTGTGAATGCCTATTTTCATGATATAGGCCTGCATTTCGGAATAGGAAATTACACGGAGGTACCGGAATATGCCTATTCAAACATTCATGATCCGGAAATTACAGAGGAAATGCTAGTGAAATACACTGTGACGAAAAAGATCAACCTTTTTCTTGTTGATGAAATACTATTGAATAACATACCCTGTTACGGATATACTTTTCTTCCTGTGGATACAATACAAAATCATGTATTCATCCGAAAAGAATATTTGTATGGCAATAACCTGAGTGTACTGCTGGGAAACTTTTTTGGATTAATGCATACTTATGAAACTGTCGGAGGAGCTGAGTTTGTTGACGGATCAAATTGTGATTCTGCAGGTGATGTCATTTGTGATACCTACGCTGATCCAGGTACATTGTTTAATGATATGGAAAATTGTAAATACACAGGAAAAGATATTGACCCCAAGGGTGAATTTTATCTGCCCACGGTGAGCAATGTAATGTCTGACAGCCCCGATCATTGCAAATGTGGTTTTTCCATGGAACAGTACCGCAGAATGAAATTCTATTATAAAAAATTTAGGCAATATCTACGATAATAAAGTTCTATGGCAGGATAGATGTCCCTTACATCATATTTTCCACCAATCAATATTTGGTGCTGCTTATCTCTTGATTAAAATAAATCCCTTTTTCAATGTTCCCAGAACAGGATGTTCAATGGCATACCAATAGGTTCCGGCTTTGAGTGCATGACCCTGCTTATCGATACCCTCCCAGCAAATATCAGAGTGAAAGGGATTCTGTTCGTATTTTAAAGAGCCGTTTTTTTCGAACACCAGCAATTTTGAATTCTCCGGAATACCGGATACCCTCAGACAATCGTTGTAACCATCACCATTTGGAGTAATAACATTGGGTATATGTAAATTGACATCAACCGAAAATATTTCTTCATGTATGCACTCAAATTCATCCGTTAATTCTACAGAATAATTTATTGAATATCTGGGTGATGCAGTCGGAGTCTGACAATCAATACAATCCAGATATTTTGGAGGATTCCAATTGGAAATCACTTCCCCATAGCGGGGAACAAGCAAGATAGCTTCCTCTTCTTCCAGTGTGGTATCAAGAATTACAATACTGCCTTCAGGATAAAGTGTATCACAATGCAGGATGATATTGAATTCTTCCTGGAAACTGCAATTGTATTTGTCTGTGATGGAGACCATGTAGTGCTCGTAATAATCAATCATATGGGGTGCCTGAATATCATAGGCAGTGAGGTTAGTTTGTGGTTCCCATGAATATATTAAACCCTCTGAAGCCCTAAGTTCCAGAAGCGTATCGTATTTAAAATAATATTCAGTGCTTCGATGAGTAAAATTCGGATACAATGTATCGCAATCCAGAATAATGTGAAACAGCTCCACCAAACATTCGTTTTCCTGTTGACCATAAGCAGAAATTGTTTCGTAATATTCCAGCATCAATGTCGAGCGGCTATCGTTCGGATAAAGATATTCATCTGGGGTCCAGTGGTAGGAAGCGTCTGAATTTCCGGTTAGCAGTGTTTGACTGTCGCCATGATAATAAACCGTATCAACAAACACGGTATCCATGACTCCTGTATAGTCCAGATCAAGATTATCAACCAGTACCATTCCGTTGTATGGTGTGTTTTTTACATTTATTGTATCCCAGTTTGCCTCAATCAATATATAGGCATAAGAATTGTTGTGCGTAATAAAATAAAAAGTAAATTTTTCCCATTCCCGGTTGGTTATTGGATCGGTGTCTACCAACAATTGATCACGTCCCCCTGGTGTATTAGATCCCCATACCTGAAATTTTACGGGATAACCATGATCAGGATCCACTGAGTCTGCCACATAATAGTTTTCATCAGTAAAGCTCAGATATACCTCGAAACGAAAACATGAATTTGCCGGTAACGGTGTGGCCAGTTCCTGAAACAAATATTCTCTTTGCAAAGGTGCATGATGCTGCTCTGCGTATGTGATACCGCGTGCACGGAGCAATATAAATATATCGCCGTCAACTGGAAGAATCGGAGGGTCGGTATTATAGTATCCTGTGAAATTGTCCGGATCACTCCAATCGTGAATCACATCCCAATAATCCGGAGGAGGAGAATCATTACTGGACCCTTCCAGCGAAGGGTTTCTTAAATATTGACCATAATTATTCTGATTGCCCAGGAAAACAGAAATGAAAAAAATGAGGAGGAAAATGACTTTTATATCTCTCATGGTCGTCGTTTTACAGTTTTCTTAATGCCTTCAGGTTCGAACAGGCCGATATTCAATCCCAGCATAATCTCATGTGCACTGGAAAAGTAACTGCTCATTCTGGAGATACTATGCTCATAAGCATAGGCAATATGCATTTTTCTTACTCTCATCCCGATGGAAGCAGTAAGGGTTTGAGTCGATTTGTAGGCAAGAGCTATCCAGTTGTAACTTTTATAATAGGCTTTCAACTGACCATAATAATAGAATGGATCATTATCTATGAGTGCACCAAAGTCAAGATCAAAGCGTTTCAGATAAAATTTATAACCCGTCTGAAAGAAAAAATCCTGCCGGTTTTTTATCAGGTTTTCATCTTCGATCGTATACTGCGAAGCAAATAATTCATTCGCACTGGCTCCCATATAAAATTGTTTGGTATGAAAATAGATACCAAATCCGCCATCAAATACAACAGGCATCTTATCAAAATTCTGAAGCTCAGGATCGCCGGGATCCGTTGGATTCAAAACACCCTCATCAATATTGTAGTGCGATAACTGAAGAGACATACCGAAAGAGAGTTCAGTTGTACTGTTTCTATTTAGCGGAACGAAATACGCATAATTGGCTGATGCATATGAAATACGCAAAGGACCATTTTGTTCATATAGTAAAAAACCACCAAATCCCATCCGATTTTTGGATAACAGTTTTCCTTTATTTAACATTTTTGTAGGTGTGTAAAAATCAAACTGGCCAAGTCTGAATGATCCTCCAAGGCAGGTGACATTTGGAGAATTTTCTGTACCAATCCAATACTTCTTATGAGAAAGGCTGACCAGGGGATACAAATCTCTGCCTGTAATGGCAGGATTTACAAACTGTTCGTAGTTGTAATGTTGATAATACACCGGGGATGATTGTGATTGCAAATCGGCTTTGGAAACAAGAAATAGAATTACAAGCAAAAAAATTGAATGGGATTCTCTCTGTTTATGTATGGATCTGAGAAGCATTTAATTGTCCGATTAATATTACATCGCACGATGGCTGAAAGATAAGACATAGTAAAGATAAAAACAAACAATTTTTATGGAGTCTGGTGTTATAGTGATAAAGAAAGCCTAAGAGTTCATACAATACAAGCTCAGGAAACTTCTGCTAAACATTTCTTCACAAACAACTACGTGTCTACCTGCGCTTTTTCAAGAATAAATCTTTTTATTATTTGCGTATCATTCATTTTGATTTGAAGGAAATACAGACCACTTTTCAAGTGGCAACAAATCAATTTGTTGATCGAATTCTGAGCTTCCTGATACAGCAACTTTACCGGATATATCGATGATTTCAAAATGAAAAGTACGGGTGATTGCATTTGAATTTTTAACCCCAATGTATTTATAGGCAGGATTAGGGGAGATCTTATCTGAATTTAGAAAATTTCTTTCTATAGTGTAAAGGAGTTGTATGTGTTAACGATTTGAAATGACGATTAAAGATGGCTGTATTTTCATAACCACAATCGAAACAGATCTCCGATATATTTTTGTTAAGTCAAATTTTTAAGAGTTATCATTACAGAATTTAGTATTAATCTTTCTATTTTTTTTTTTTGGGGCAATATTGTATTAATATTGGTCAAAATAGTATTTATTTTTCATTCATATACTTTATACAATTAGCCATAATTGTTTTTATCGGTTAACCAATATACTAACTAGTTTATTAGCCATGAGTAAAAAGAGAATTTCCGAAGTTGTTAAAAACAATAAAATTCTGGTTTCTGATGGTGCCTGGGGCACCTTTCTTCAGCAGAAAGGACTTAAACCCGGTGAATGCCCGGAAAAATGGTGTATAGATCGTCCCAACGACGTATTTGAGATTGCAAAGAGTTACATCGAAGCCGGGTCAAACATGATTGAAACCAATAGTTTTGGAGGCACATCCTTCAAGCTGGAACATTATGGTTTAGCAAATGGTGTGAGTGAAATTAATGAAGCTGCCGCTAAACTATCTGCTCAGGCAGCTGGTTCAGACAATTGGGTAATTGCTTCCATAGGACCCAGCGGAAAAATGACGGTTGTAGGAGATGTTACGGAAGAAGATTTTTATGCTGGTTTCAAAGAGCAGGCAATTGCATTGGAAAGAGGCGGTGCTGATGCAATCTGCGTTGAAACCATGAGTGCGCTTGATGAAGCCACCATGGCTATAAAAGCAGCAAAAGAAAATACAAAACTGGAAGTCATTGCAACATTCACCTTTGAAGGATCACCCGACGGGAGATACAATACCATGATGGGTGTAACGCCTGCCGAAGCAGCAAAAGCTGCAATGGAAGCAGGTGCTGATATTATCGGAACGAACTGTGGCAACGGATTTAAACAAATGATTGATATTGTAAAAGAGATGCGCATAGTTGATCCGGAAATCCCGATTCTTGTGCATGCCAATGCCGGCTTACCACAATCAGTTGATGGAAAAGATGTATTTCCGGAAACACCTGAAATGATGGCGGCACTGGTTCCTGAATTAGTCCATGCCGGAGCCAATATTATTGGTGGTTGTTGCGGAACAACTCCTGCACACATCAAAGCTATTAAAGAAGCCATTGATAAACTTTGATCTGGATTCTATATTTTTACTGATCCTCAAAAACCCGTTCAGGTCCATCCGAAACCTTATCCGGTTGGTGGGCCCGGTAAAAAATCTCTGGTATTTGTAAACACCAATTTCTTTTTAACCTTCTTTATTGTTTCAGGAGAAATTTAGTTTTTACACTTTCTTTTTTTCTAAAAGCTTTATCTCGCTTAACACCATATTTTTGTCCACGGCTTTGCACATATCATAAATAGTCAGAAGGCTCGTGCTAACGGCTGTGAGGGCTTCCATTTCCACTCCGGTTTTTACCTTTGAAGATATTTTTATTCCGTCAGACCGGATGTCTTCCGTGATTTCAATGTGGTTCAGGGGAAGGAGGTATATTCCGGATTTTAACACCAGATCACCTTTTTTTACATCTTCACCCTGTTTGCATATGTTCCGTTTCGTGGAAGATTTTAAAAATCGAATGCTACCATTTCCTTCTTCTGCATTGTCTTCACTCATTATCACGGTATCTGCTCCTGGTGGAACAGGTGCACCTGTCATGATCTTCACACAGGTTTCCGGTTCGATTCGGAATTTCTTGTTGCTGCCGGCATACAAAGTTCCAATTGTTTTTAAAGCCTTTCCCAGATCTTCATAATGACAAGCATAACCATCCATTGCAGATTTATCGAAGGGAGGCATATTCATGTCGGAATAAACATCTTCGCCTAAAATTTTCCGGGAAGAATCTGTCAGTACAACTTCTTCCATGGGCATTCTGATGTTAATTTCTCTCAGTATATCGAATGCCTGATGCAATGTAATCATGATGTGTAGCTATTTCTTATTCAGTTTCCATTCATTGTTCTCAATGCGTATTGAATTCATGTCGATGTCAAAACTATTGATACTGAAAGTAACTACCCTGTCTATTTCCGGAGAAGGCAATTTCTTATTTGATCCGCTTAGCTGACAACCAAGATGTTGTAAAAATAAGGAAATACCAGGTTTTATTATAGTCTGCAATCGGCCTGATTCACAAACAACCAGATCATTTTCACCAACCAAACCTAGGAATTTTTTTAATCCGGCTTCCAGTTTTTCATTTGTTGCCTGCAATAAATAGTGCCTGCTGCGAAAACTCGTAAATTTTGATTTTTTTAATAAATTACA
>CAYQDZ010000057.1:2305-14439 GCA_964416375.1 uncultured Bacteroidales bacterium | reverse complement strand
TATATAGTATCTATTTCTTTGGTCGTAGCTTGCGCACTGCTACACCAGTATCCCAAATTTCTGATTCCCGAAGTTCTTTGAGTTCTTTGCCAAGCTGTTCTTTATAATCAGCAGCTCCTGTTGAATCAAGCACTCTTGTACATTCTTCACCGGATTTTACTTTTTTGTATAATTCATTGAATACCGGGAGTGTTGCGTCCTTAAATTTAGGTCTCCAGTCAAGAGCCCCTCTCTGAGCAGTAGCGGAACAATTGGCATACATCCAATCCATTCCATTCTCATCTACAAGACGAATCAGACTTTGAGTCAATTCTTCAACAGTCTCATTAAAAGCTTCGCTCGGGCTATGGCCATTTTCGCGTAATACCTGGTATTGAGCATCCATGATACCGGCAAGAGCACCCATCAGAACACCTCTTTCACCGGTAAGATCTGAAAATACTTCATTTTCAAACGTTGTTGGGAAAAGGTATCCGGAACCAATTGCTATACCGAGAGCCAGATTCCTTTGTTCCGCTTTTCCGGTATAATCCTGAAAAACAGCATAACTTGAGTTAATGCCTGCACCGGCTAAGAAATTTCGACGTACACTTGTACCTGATCCCTTGGGGGCACACAAAATAACATCAATATTTTTCTGAGGAATAACCCCGGTTTGATCTTTGTAGGTTATTGAAAATCCGTGAGAGAAATACAGTGCATCTCCTTCGTTTAAACATTCTTTTAAAACCGGCCATACTGCGCGTTGTGCCGCATCAGAAACCAGGTATTGAACGATAGTGCCCTTTTTGGCAGCTTCTTCAATGGGAAATAAAGTCTCACCGGGTACCCAACCATCAGCAACAGCTCTGTCCCAATCGGCTTTAAAATCGGGCGACTGGCCAATGATAACATGTATGCCATTGTCTTTCATGTTTAAGGCCTGTGCAGGGCCTTGAACACCATATCCGATAACTGCAACGGTTTCATTTTTAAGTACTTCCTGTGCTTTCGAAAGAGGAAATTCGTCACGGGTGATTACCGTTTCTTCAACCCCTCCAAAATTAATTTTAGCCATGATTTTTAGATTTATGTATTTGATTTACTATGATTTATATTCTACAGCATCAATTTCACTAAGGTATTTGGTTAATAGTTCTTCACTAAGTTTGGTTACTGCAACTCTGCCCGAACGTGTGAATTGCTTCACACCAAAAGAGGAAAGTTGCTCAAAAAGATCCTGCGTTTCATTTTTATGCCCCGTTTTTTCTATGACGGTATACTCGGGCATTACTTCAAGGATACGGGCATTGTGTTTTCGGATGATCTGTTCCAGTTTATTGCTCTTAAGCAGTTCCTTAGTCAGTACTTTGTACAAAGCAATTTCCTGGTGTACAATATCACTATCCGGATGATAAAATGCCTTTAGGACTTCCACCTGTTTATCAATTTGTTTTACAACTTTTTCAACTTTCTCTTTGGTTTCATTCACCACGATGGTGAATTTATGAATGCCCTGGATGGCCGATTGAGAAACTGTTAAAGCTTCAATATTTACCAATCGCCGTGTAAATATAATGGTAATCCGATTCAGCAAGCCAATATGGTGTTCAGAAAAGGCCGTTATAGTATATGTTTCTTTCATTGCAGACTGTATTAATAATTAATTTGGAGGTTCTAAAATAACATCTGACACGGAAGCACCTGATGTAACCATAGGAAATACGTTATTCTCTTTTTCAATGGATATCTCAAGCAGAAAAGCTCCTTTATGATTAAGCATTTTATCAATACCTGCATCAAGTTCAGGTCTGCTTAATACTTTTTTGCCCTCAATTCCAAATCCTTTTGCTACTTGTATAAAATCAGGATTCATCAGATAGGTCTCTGAATATCGTTTATCAAAAAACATTTCTTGCCATTGACGTACCATTCCAAGATACTTATTGTTTAACAGTACAATCTTAACAGCAGCTTGTGTCTGATTTATAGTTCCAAGTTCCTGGATAGTCATTTGAAAACCACCGTCTCCAACGAATAATATCACTTCTTTGTCCGGGGCCCCTATTTTTGCACCGTGTGCAGCGGGCAGTCCAAATCCCATAGTTCCCAATCCTCCGGAGGTTACAAAACTGCGGTTGTTTCTGAATTTTGCATAGCGTGAGGCAAACATCTGGTGCTGACCAACATCTGTTACAACAATCGCTTCTCCCTTTGTTCTCTCATTGATCCTGTTTATCACTTCACCCATTGTTATTCCTTCCTTTTCAGGATAAAAATCATTCTTAATGACTATGTCATATTCAGTTTTATACAGTTTTTTAAATTCCTGTATCCAGGAAGAATGTTCCTTCTTTTCAACCAATTCTGTTAATAAAGGCAGGGTATCTTTTACGTCACCCACAACAGCAACATCCGTATTCACAATCTTATCAATTTCAGCAGGGTCAATTTCCAGGTGGACAATCTTAGCTTGTTTGGCAAAGAAATTTAAGTTGCCTGTTACACGGTCATCGAATCGCATTCCAATAGCTATAAGAACATCACATTTGTTATTCATAATGTTGGTGGCATAATTGCCATGCATTCCCAACATCCCCATGTTTAAAGGGTGATCAGAAGGCAATGCCGAAACTCCCAATATGGTCCATGCAGCTGGTATTCCTGACTTTTCCAGAAAGGCTTTGAACTCATTTTCTGCATTTCCCAGAATAACTCCCTGGCCAAATAAAATATAAGGTTTTTTAGCCCTATTGATCAAATTAGCCGCCTCCTTAATAGTTGATGGATCAATTTTAGGTTTGGGTATATAACTTCTTATGCCCGTACACTTTTTATACTTGAAATCCAGCTCTGCAAACTGTGCATCTTTTGAAATGTCCAGCAACACAGGTCCGGGTCGACCGGAACCGGCTATATAGAATGCCTGAGCTATAGCCCAGGGGATTTCTTCAGATTTTGTGACCAGGTAATTCCATTTTGTAACAGGCATTGATATGCCAACCACATCTGTTTCCTGGAACGCATCGGTACCCAATAGAGGAGAGGTAACCTGACCGGTGATACAAACCAGGGGTGTGGAATCGATCATAGCATCGGCTATACCTGTAATTAAATTTGTAGCACCGGGTCCTGATGTAACCAGGCAAACTCCAACTCTTCCGGTCACTCGTGCATAGCCCTGGGCTGCGTGCACAGCACCTTGCTCGTGCCGGGTTAGAATGTGTTTGATCTTTGCCTGGTAGTCCATCATGGAATCATAAACAGGCATAATTGCTCCCCCCGGATATCCGAAGATATAATCAACCCCTTCTTCAATTAGTGAGAGCATTACCGCATGTGATCCTGTTGTTTTTTTAGACATTTTTCTGTAATTGTAAATGTAACTTAGATATTTCTGATTGCTCCGGTATCTGCCGATGATACCATTTTGGCATATACCTGGAGTGCTTTGGATATTATTCTGTTTCTCGACCTTGGAGTGTAAGCTTTTTCATGACGCTTTTCCTCTTCCTTCCTTCGGTTTTCCAGTTCTTTATCTGAGATCAATACATTTATTTTTCTTTCCGGGATATTAATTTCAATAGGATCTCCGTCCCGGATCAAAGCAAGTTCTCCTCCGGCAGCTGCTTCGGGCGAAACATGTCCGATGGAGAGCCCGGAAGTGCCACCGGAAAATCGCCCGTCTGTAATAAGGGCACACTCTTTTCCCAAACCTTTTGATTTGATGTATGAAGTAGGATAAAGCATTTCCTGCATTCCAGGTCCGCCTTTTGGCCCCTCATATCTTATGATGATAACATCTCCGGCTTTTACTTTTCCTCCCAATATACCATCATTTGCTTCTTCCTGTGATTCAAATACTACGGCAGGTCCCTTAAATAAAAAGATGGATTCATCCACGCCTGCTGTTTTCACAACACATCCGTTCGTGGCAATGTTTCCAAAAAGCACGCCCAAACCACCATCCTTGCTGTAACAATTTTTTATATTACGAATACAACCTTTGCTTCTGTCTGTGTCCAACTCTTTGAAATTCACTCCCTGGCTGCCCATTTTAAGGTTTTTAATACCGGCAGGCGCACTTTTATAAATTGTTAATGCTTCCTCATCAGGGGTATTGTTTGTAATATCATATTTTGTTAATGCTTCTTTCAGACTGAAAAGATCAGCACGTTTAACATTCATATCAAGCAGATCGGCTTTTGCAAGCTCATTCAGAATTCCTAAAATACCTCCTGCGCAGTTTACATCTTCAACATGGTATTGTGAACTTGGTGAAACTTTGCAGAGTACCGGAATTTTTCTGGATAGCTTGTCAATATCTTTCATTTTAAAGTCTACACCAGCTTCATTTGCAATAGCCAGAATATGCAGTACGGTATTTGTTGATCCGCCCATAGCGATATCAAGGGCCATAGCATTTGTAAACGACTGCATTGTGGCGATAGAACGGGGTAGTACAGAATCATCTCCTTCGAAGTAGTACTTTTTCGTATTGATGACAATTTGTTTTGCCGCTTTTTCAAATAATTTGATCCTGTTCTTATGGGTAGCTACAATGGTTCCATTTCCCGGCAGCGCCAAACCAATAGCCTCATTTAAACAGTTCATAGAATTGGCCGTAAACATTCCTGAGCAAGAACCGCAGGTAGGACAGGCTACTTGCTCAACAACAGACAATTCATCCTCCGGCACATTGTCATCAGCAGCAAGCACCATAGCGTCTACCAAATCGTATTTACGATTCAGGGCTCTTCCTGCTTCCATTGGTCCCCCTGACACAAAAATAGCAGGGATATTCAATCGCATAGCAGCCATGAGCATTCCCGGTGTGATTTTGTCGCAATTGCTAATGCAGATCATGGCATCCACTTTATGTGCATTACACATATATTCAACACTGTCGGCAATAAGATCGCGGGAAGGGAGTGAATACAACATACCGTCATGGCCCATGGCAATACCATCGTCGATAGCAATGGTGTTAAATTCCGGAGCATAACAACCCTCAGCTTCAATCCACTTTTTTACTTCTTGCCCTATTTCATGCAAATGAGTATGACCAGGCACAAATTGGGTGAAAGAGTTTACCACGGCAATAATAGGTTTGCCAAATTGCTCTTCTTTCATCCCGCCGGCACGCCAGAGACTTCTTGCCCCTGCCATTCTGCGACCTTCGGTTGTTGTTGCACTTCTTAGTTTTCTTTGCATGTCAGATCAGGTTTAATGTTGTTGATCTCAAAATTTATAAATTAAAAAAGCCATTCTGTTTTGTAAGAATGGCTCTTTATATTTTTGACATCAAAGTGCGCACCACCCTTACATTAGCGTATTGACCACGCTAATTAAGAGGACTACCACGATGATGTTATTTAAATTCATGCTTGTAAAATAGAATGACAAAGATAGATAAATATTTTAAAAAAAAATTTTTTGAAAATTATTTTTAACTTTCACCGCTTGGGAAGTGAAATATTCAGTGACGTGAATGGCAACTAAAACTAATGATTCAAAGGTTTTCTGTATCCATACATGAATTCATTTTCCTGGAGAGCAAAACGTTTGCGCAGATCTTCACTTATCTCATTAAGGTAATTTTTTTCTGTAATGTCAAAACCTGCTTTTTTCAACCTGTCAGGATAATCAAGGCCATACAATCTTTTGTGATCGTATTGCAGGAAATGTTTTTTTCTTTCCTGAGGAGAGACAATGCTTGCATCCTGGTATGTTTTTTTTCTTGAAAAGTCAATAGGTACCAGCAAGATAGCAGAAGCTCCCGGCTTCATCACCCGAAGTATTTCAGACATAGCCTTCAGATCATCATCCACATGTTCCAGAACATGATTGCATAAAACAAGATCAAATTCATTCTCTTTGAAAGGCAGATCCTGCACATCACATTTGTAGTCTGCTAAAGGTGATTCCAGATCAGCAGTAACATATTCAAGATTTGTCATTTTTTTAAACCTCTCTTCAAAACTTTGCTCCGGAGCAATGTGTAATACTTTTAATGGCAGATCAAAAAAATTCGTTTTATTTTTCAGGTATAACCAGACTAATCTATGTCGCTCCAGCGATAAGCATTTAGGACAAAGTGCATTCTTTCTTACCTCATGATATCCATAGCTCATAAATTTACTGAAATGACTTTCACATACAGGACACTCAACTTGATTCCCTCTATTTGTAAATTGAGAGATTTTTCTAAACAGGTAGCTCCCCCGTATTAAAATTGTTCGGGGGATATGGTTGAGAAGGAATTTTATGATTCTGTCCATGCTTAGAAATTAATGAAAAACATTGGGAGCCAAAAGTAGAAAAAATACCTGAATTCAGATTCAGCAAGATGATCACTAATTAGAAAATCCTTACTTTCGCACCTTCAAACAGTAATAATGAATAAATCCATAATAAATGAGACCATTTCATGTGTTGGGGATCCAGCAAATTGCCATAGGCGGAGAAAGCAAAGAGAAACTTGCCAGGTTTTGGATTGAAATAATGGGACTGGAAAAGACAGGAACATTTCAGAGTGCAAAAGAAAATGTTGATGAAGACATTTTAAGGATAGGTAAAGGAGTTCATGCCATAGAAATGGATATTATGCAACCGATGGACATAGAAAAGAAACCTCGTGTTCATGAACCAAAATTGAATCATATAGGTGTATGGATCGATGATTTGCACAAAGCTGTTAAGTGGTTATCTGAGCAAGGAGTTCGTTTTACTCCGGGAGGAATTCGTAAGGGAGCATCAGGCCACGATGTTTGTTTTATCCATCCAAAAGCCAACGATGAATTTCCGTTTTGTAGCGAGGGAGTACTTGTTGAATTGGTACAGGCTCCAAAGGAAATAATGGATGCATTTCGTAATGAAAACAAGATTTTATGAAGCCCTCCTATGAACCTAAAGTCTGGGAAGATACAAACTGTCCGTTTTGTAATTCTAAGGATAATAAGCTCTATGAAAAATTTGGAGACAGGCTTCAGTATACCTACGTTACATGCCTGAAATGCGGACTTGTTTACCATACGCCAAGGCCTAAGTACGATGGGGATTTTCTGGAAGCAGCGTATGAAAAATATTTTGTATTTGATCCGAATTACGAATACCAGGAAAACGAATTGAGGAAATTCAGGAAAGAAGTGGATGAGATCATAAGATTTGACAAAAATTGCAGCAGAATATTGGATGTGGGGAGTTGTATGGGTGACTTTTTAAAGGTTGCAAAGGAAAAGTATAATGAAGCTGAAGGTGTTGAAATTTCAGAGAATATGGCCTCATTTACAGAAAATAAACTGGGAGTCTTTATTATTAGAAAACAATTTCATGATATCAAATCCGGTAAAAAGTACTCTTGTATTCATATAAGTCATGTTCTTGAACACATTCCCAATCCGAATGAATGGATGAAAAATGCTGCTGAATTGCTTCATAAAGATGGAATCCTGGTAATTTGTACTCCCAATATACATTCTATTGCCAGGAAGGTTAAACTTTTCTTAAAAAGAATTGGTTTGCGGACTGGAAAGTGGAAAGAATCCTGGAGAACTCCGGATCATTTGTTTGAACCGTCTATCCGAAGCATGAAACACCTCTGTGAGATCAATGGTTTCGAGATATTAAGTCATTATACATACAGCAGAAAAGATCCGATATCCGGAAATTTTTTTAGCAGAATAATACAAAGAAACTTGAAAATCGGATCGAATTTGAGGTTTTATTTGAAAAAGAGCCAGCTTTAAAGCAGGTGAAGATTGTTTTAACCTGCATTATTTGCCTGTAGAATCAGATCCCGATAAAAGTTTCGGCGCATAAAAAGTGGGTAAGCTACTTACATCGCACCGCTACAACCACCTACCCTTGCTACCTTCCGGTCCTGGGGGAGTTCAGTGGGAGCTGGCCGTATAAGACTTACCCATTGGCAAAAGTATAAACTTTTGTTATCACTGACAAGGAAATGTTGTGAAACAAGTATTGAAAGAATTTTAATTATTTTTGGCGGATGATCATATCAAAATAAAAGCAATGAGAATACAAAACATTCAACTCAGGCATACTCTCATTTATGGGGCTATTATCGGCGGCACGATTACATTCTACCAGGTATTGCTTTATGTATTTGGAATGACCAATAACAAGACCCTTGAAAATGTTACCCTGTTTTTGTTTGTGTTGGGGGTATATATTACAGTCAAACGTTTTCGTGACGGGGAATCGGAAGGAGTAATCAGTTTTAAAAAAGCGTTCACAACAGGTTTCTTAACCTGCTTGGTTATTGGGATTATCGGAGCAGTTTACACCTATTTTCAAGTTAAATATTTGTCGCCAAATTTGCTGGAAGAGATCATTGAACTATCGCAGGAAAGACTGTTGAACAGGAGAGCATCTGATAGTCATGTTGAGCTTCAGTCTGCCTTTATGGATAAGATGATTACACCAGCCTTTGTTGCCTTCGCTTCTGTTTTCAGTTCATTGTTCTGGGGATCTGTCATGTCATTGCTTGTTGCCGCATTGTTGAAAAGAGATGAAAACCCACTGCTTAAAAGTGATTAAATTCGGTAAAAAATAAAAGAATTTTCATGGATGTATCTGTTGTAGTTCCTTTGTTGAATGAGGCTGATTCTCTTCCTGAGTTAATGAGGTGGATCGATAAGGTAATGAATCAAAATAAACTCTCCTATGAAGTTTTAATGATCGATGATGGCAGCACCGATAACTCATGGGATGTAATCCGTCAACTGAAAAATGAATTTTCAACTCTGAAAGGGATGAAATTCAGAAGAAATTTTGGTAAATCGGCTGCACTGCATATGGGATTTCAATACGCTACTGGCGACGTGATAATCACCATGGATGCAGACTTGCAGGATAGTCCGGAGGAAATTCCTGAACTGGTTAATATGATAAGAAATGAAGGCTATGATCTGGTATCGGGATGGAAGAAAAAAAGATATGATCCGTTATTTTCGAAAAATTTGCCCAGCAAATTTTTTAACTGGACCGCAAGAAGGATGAGTGGCATTAAATTGCATGATTTTAACTGCGGGTTGAAAGCTTATCGTAAACGAGTAGTGAAAAGCATCGAGATCTATGGTGAAATGCATAGGTATATTCCTGTTATGGCGAAATGGGCAGGGTTTAACAGGATAGGAGAGAAGGTAGTTCAGCACCAGGAAAGAAAGTATGGCATGACCAAATTTGGAATGGAGAGATTCATGAGGGGACCTCTGGATTTATTATCGGTCATGTTTATTTCGAAATATGGTAAACGTCCTATGCATCTTTTTGGGAAACTGGGTACTCTGACATTTATTCTTGGTTTGATCATGGCTTCGCTGGTTGGCGCTAAAAAGCTGGTAGCCATTAAACATCATATTGTTGCACCGCTGGTTACTTCCGGCCCTTATTTTTATATCGCATTAACCTGCATGGTTATTGGGACACTTTTATTTCTTACAGGTTTCTTAGGAGAATTGATAGCCAGAAGTTCTGTTGAAAGAAATAGCTATCATGTTGAGGAGGAGGTCTGAAAAGAATTAATAGAATGGCATGAATAAGATATTGTTCATTCTATTTAAGTACTTATTTTCATGATTTGAAATTCAGATTAGGATCTAACATAAGTTCGAAACGAAGAAATATGATAAACCGGGGATTTCCAATTTATTTTTATGGGGTTTAGTGTTTTCGTGTCCCCGCCTGAATGAAAGAATTCATTCTTTCGGGCAGGTGTGTGACTGTTTTTGCATTATTTTTTAGCCTCAAAAACTCTAAGACTCAAAGAATCCACTAAAATGCTTTATATAGAATTAAGAATCAATAATTTGAATCGTTAACCTTATATCGAACTCACATCAAGATATTTTCTTACAAAGTTTTACTCAATTCCTTCAGGTATTCTTTTAGATCTTTTCCAATTTCCTTGTGTTTCAATCCAAATTCGATATTGGTTTTCAGAAAATCGAGTTTGTTGCCTATATCATAGCGTTTTCCTTCAAATTGTAAGCCATACATAGCATGGTGTTTCACCATGGCACGCATAGCATCTGTAAGTTGTATTTCGTTATTTACTCCGCGTTCTGTTCTTTCGAGGTAATCAAAAATTTCAGGTGTAAAAATATACCTGCTGGCAATAGCTAATAATGAAGGTGCAGTTTCAGGAGAAGGTTTTTCTATAAAGTCATTTGCTATAAGAACATTTTTTTCCAACGGACTGCCATCAATCACACCGTATCGGCTAACATTGGCTTTGTCGACTTTTTCAAGGGCTACAACAGAGCTATTGTATCGGCTAAAAACATCCATCAATTGTTTGGTTATAGGCTTTCCTTTACCATCAATTACGGTATCGCCAAGAAGGACAGCAAAAGCCTCTCTGCCAACATGGTATTTTGCATACCGGATGGCATCTCCTAACCCGTTCATTTCTTTCTGCCATACAAAATGAATGTTTGCTATTCTGGTGATCTTTCTGATTTTCTCAAGTTCCCTGATTTTTTTCTTTTCGATCAACATGTTCTCCAACTCATAGCTCCGGTCAAAATGTTCTTCAATTGCTCTTTTGCCTTTTCCGATGATCATGAGGATATCGGTAATTCCCGAATTTACTGCTTCTTCAATAACATACTGAATGGTTGGTGTATCAACAATGGGAATCATTTCTTTTGGCTGTGATTTCGTGATCGGCAAAAGTCGCGTACCGAAACCTGCCGCCGGAATAACTGCTTTCTTAATCATTCGATAGTGTATTATTTATTTATGATTGACAATGATGGGTTTGATTACATCAATGCCCTTTTTATTCATTTTTGCAATAAGCGATTTATACATAGATTCATCCTCATATGTTCCGATTATTGCCCCTCCCGATCCGGTGAACTTTGCACTGGCACCAAACGATCGGGCAGTTTTAACCATATCTATATTTTCTTTGCTGATTTTAATGAGTGATCTTCTCAAGTCAAAATTCCTGTTGATATGTGTTGCCAGTTTGCATTTCTCTCCCGATTCAAGACAATCTTTCACTTGTTCAGATAATTCAGCCCATTCTTTCATCGTTTTGAGCACCTCAGGTTCTTTGTAATTGTACCTTGCCCTCAGGTCGTTATGAACTACTTCTGATCCTGATGATTGATCTGTTCTGTAGGCAATGTACATGAGTGGAAATAGTCTGGCATCTATAGTTTCATATTTACCGAATCCTTGTTTTTCCATGGTTTTTTTATCAAAATCCATAAACACCGGGGTTTCGTATGCTTGCGCAACACGATCCTGCAAACCGGCACTTATTTTCAGTTCCTGGGTTTCAACTTTTAATACATGGTTTGCCAGCAATGGTTTTGGTATGACAACACCATAAAAAGACATAAGGGCTTTCATACCGGCTGTTATAATGGCACTCGATCCTGCTAATCCCAAACGGTGAGGGATTGATGATTTATAACGTATGGTGAAATTTCGTTTATCCAGTTTGATATTACATTCCCTGCAGTAATCATAGAAAATTTTTACAGTAGCTTTCAGCAATCTCATGCCCCCATAGTAGCCATGAAGATTTACATCGGTTACCAGTTCTGCGATACTGCCAAAGGATGTGAGGTCTAATTTCTCCGGTTGTATTTCCAGCTCGGGTGTCTCGAACAAAGTAATATCAGCAGAAAAATTACTGAATACAAATGCTATGGTCTTACCGAAATACCCGTCAGAGGGATTCCCGATAACAGCCGCTCTTGGATAGGCCTTGGTTTGGATGATCAATTTTTTCGATTTTATGGATTCATATTTGCCAATATACAAATTCTTTAGGTTTAACCTTCCGCAAGCTTATTTTATTGATTCAATAACAATTTTAATTGTACTGTATGAAAGAGGTTGATGTGTTGCTGAATCTACTACTTTTCCGGTAATCTGAATATAATCCTGACTGCATAAGATGTCCGGATTAAAGAGAGATGCAAAAGCAATTGTATAAAACAGGAACTTTCTCAGAACAACATTCATCGCATTGGATAAATTCATTAACTGGTTCGCTTCATGTACTCAAAATTACTTATATAGGTTTTTTGAATATGTTTTTAGTTTACTTTTTTTCAAAACCAGCCTTTGAAAACCAGCATAAATAAATCCCAAACCATAGGCAAAGAGCTGAA
>CAYQDZ010000057.1:0-2205 GCA_964416375.1 uncultured Bacteroidales bacterium | reverse complement strand
TGATAGTTTCTTTTGATACTTGGTAATGATATGTTTACTTGTAGAAGTTGATCCGTCCTCAACAACTATGATTTCAAAATCGGAGAAAGTTTGCTTTGATAAACTGTCAAGCAATTCATCAATTTCAGCAGAACGGTTATATAAAGGAATGATAACACTATAATTCATTACAAAGATTTATTTTATGATATCAGCAAACTTTTTGACCGGTTCAATATACTGAATCTCTGATGCTCTTAGTTTCGTATAAATATCTTCAAAATTTCTAACTTTTTTTCCCTGCCATTCGATCATCTGAGCGAATCGATTTTTTTGCGTTTTATTATCTGTGCTCAAATATATTTTCACCTGGGCCAATTCACGCAGTATTTTACTGCACAATGCAACCGCCCCTTCGATGATTATATATTCTTCTCCTTTGTATTGATAATGTGTCTCTTGAGGTATACTGGCGGGATAATTGGTGTGCTCTATCATTTTGACGGATATTCCTATCAAAATCTGCTGTATATCTGTTTCAACTTTGTTTACCTGATAGCTGCTCAATATATTGGTATGGTTATATTTGTCTTCGTTGGGCAGTAACCAGTTGTCCAGCTGAATTACGAGAGCTTTCTTTCCTGTTTTTTCAATTTCCCATTTCAGATACGATGCAAGAGTACTTTTGCCTGACCTTGCGGTACCTCCAATGGAAAGTATGCAAGGTGTCTTGATATTTTCCCCACAAATTTTTTTATAAATGTCTTTGTATGGTTCATCAACAATAAAATCTACTGCTTCTGCAAGGTTTGCGAAGAAAAAATCCGGAGAAACAGAAGTTTTGCGAAGTCCGTACCCGGTCATTACCCCAATGGTACTGCATCCGGCATTTATACCTGCTTTTATATCACGCTCGCTGTCGCCAATAACAAATGAAGAGGACAGGTCGATGTTAAAATGATAAGCTGCATCAAGCAGCATTCCGGGTTTGGGTTTGCGGCAAAGGCAATCTACTTTAAATTCCGTTTGTTCTCCCGGAAGATCCCGGTTGGGGTGATGCGGACAAAAATATAAGGCATCGATCCATGCTTTTTTTCTTACCAGATCAGTTTCCATCTTATTATGAATTGCTTTCAATTCCTGAAGCGTATTAAATCCCCTGGCTATGGCTGATTGATTCGTAATAACAATGGCCTTATAATCGGATGAATTGATTTTCCGAATGGCTTCAGCTGCATACTCATACAATACCATTTCATCAGGTTTGCTGATGTAACCAAGTTCTTCATTGAGAACACCATCCCGATCCAGAAAGACGGCCTTTTGCTTGAATTCAAGGCTTGCCCTGGCTATTTTCCCTGTCTGATAATCCTGTTCTACTTTTTTTGTGTTTTCATCCACATCAATACATTTTAAATACTCTGAAGTTATGTAACCAATCAGCTTTGTTCTTTTGAAGACCTTTGAAATAAATTCACGTTCAGAGATCAGGATATTGTTTTCAATGAAAAACTTCAGGATGGAAGGAGAAAGGAGA
Organism: uncultured Bacteroidales bacterium; assembly: GCA_964416375.1. Taxonomy (GTDB): domain Bacteria; phylum Bacteroidota; class Bacteroidia; order Bacteroidales; family UBA10428; genus UBA10428. The sequence goes on along the minus strand of CAYQDZ010000057.1, from coordinate 689 downwards.
TATACGCCTGTATTTACCAGGTTTGGATAATTCAATTTTGGATTGTGTGGTTTCCGGTGGTATTGAGTGATTGTGTATTCCCTGTTTAACTCAAAAAGATCATCATGAAAGGAACGATTGACAGGGTGGAGAACAAGGGTACATTCACTCTCTTTTTTTTGATGGAAATCATGGAATTTTATCAGGTCCATATTGATCATTACACCTTCATCAATAAAAATAAAATCCTCCCCTGATTGATTTCTCAAGATCTCAATATTTTCTGATTTCCCCGCAGATTTAGTTTCTTCAATATAGCTGATTTGAACTCCATATTCTTTGCCATTACCAAAGTAATTTATTATTTGTTCTTTCGATTGATTGACGAGGATATGGATATCCAGGATCTTGTACTTCTCTAAAAGCTCAATTTGATGCTGCAGTAAAGGTTTCCCGCCAATTTTGAGCATGGATCGGGGAGCCTTTTTTGCAAGAATACCTTTTAGGGTCTCTTTTCTTTCAGCAATAAGTATAGCTTTCACTCGAATGAGAAATATTTTTAACAAAGAAAAAAAAAATTTCGGGCTTGAAGAGGATGTTAGGAAATTATATGGTTAATAAAATGTTTTTGGCTTCCTCTTTTCAGAATGTTATTATAACGTGAGTTCGAGCTAAGATTAGTTCTTTCTATTGAATCAAAAACAGGTATT
>CAYQDZ010000056.1:0-14471 GCA_964416375.1 uncultured Bacteroidales bacterium | reverse complement strand
ATGTAGGTTACGTTTTGATGGAGCAGGGAAAAACTGCAGAAGCAAAAGCTGCATTTGAAGAAGCTCAGGCTCTTGAAGATAATGATGTTATCAAAAACAACCTGGGAGCTGTTGCACTTGTTGAAGGAGACTTAACCAAAGCAGAAGAGCTATTTACATCAGCAATGGGCGCAGGCGATGCAGTAAATTATAATCTTGGAATAATCAAAATCAAACAAGGTGACTATACTGCTGCTGTAAATTATTTCGGCAACAAACCTTCATTCAATGCAGGATTAGCTCAGCTTCTTAATGGAGACGTTGATAAAAGTCTTACTACACTTGGTGAATTAGGAGATTCAGATGATGCAAAAGTATATTATTTGAAAGCTGTTGCAGGAGCCCGTAGCGGACAAGATGAAGTCGTATTGAAAAATCTTGCCACTGCAGTAACTAAGGATTCAGATCTTAAAGCATATGCTAAAAAAGATGCCGAGTTTTTGGGTTATGCTGCTAATGAGGCCTTTGTTAAAACAGTTGAATAAACAAATCCCTTTACAATATAAAAAAGCGGCCTGTATTTCATGGCCGCTTTTTTTTATTCCCCTATCCTCTTATAAATTTCCCAGATTAATATTCCTGCGCATACCGATATATTCAATGAGTGTTTTGTTCCAAATTGAGGGATTTCTATAGCAAAATCACACAAATCCACAATTTTTTGTTGAATACCTCGAACTTCGTGGCCAAAAACCAGGGCATATTTCTCATCAGCATTTGTTGAAATAGTATTCAGCATAATACTATCCTCAGTTTGTTCTACCGCTCCTATTTTGTATCCTTTTCCCTTCAATATATTGATTGCAATCTCCGTGTCTTCATAATACTCCCAATCAACAGAATCAGTTGCTCCTAAGGCGGTTTTATGAATGCCTTTATGAGGAGGAGTTGCTGTAATACCACACAGGATAATTGATTCCACAAGGAAAGCATCAGCAGACCGAAAAACCGAGCCAACATTGTTCATGCTTCTTACATTGTCTAACACCAATACCAGAGGCAATTTTTTAGATAGTTTAAATTCTTCAATACTCAGTCTGTTGAGCTCCTCATTAAGTAATTTTCTCATCTTTTGTGAATTAATAGAATACAAAACAAATAAATTATTTCTTTTGTGAACAGATCTTGCTTAATTAATATCTGATAAACCCTCTTTGTCAAGCTGAAAAAATTAGATACTTTCGTAGGCCATCAGAAAGAACAGATGTTATGAATATTCACGAATACCAGGGAAAACAAATTTTAAAGGAAAATGGAGTACAGGTGCCTGAAGGTATTGTCATATTTGATCCAAAGGAATCACGAACAGCCGCCGAACAAATTCAGGACCATACAAACACCAATACATGGGCTGTAAAAGCACAGATCCATGCCGGTGGCAGAGGTAAAGGAGGTGGAGTTAAGATTGCAAAAACACTTGTTGAAGTCGAACGCTATTCCAAAGAGATCCTCGGAATGAATCTCATTACACATCAGACCGGGCCTGAAGGCAAAAAAGTTCATAAAGTGCTTATTGAACAAGGAATATATTATCCCGGTGACAATCCAATTGAAGAGTATTATATGAGTATTTTATTGGACAGATCAAGCGGAAAAAATATTATTATGTACTCACCCGAGGGTGGAATGGATATTGAAATGGTTGCAATAAATACCCCGGAATTGATATTTAAGGAAGAAATTGATCCTAGCCTTGGAGTTCAGGCCTTTCAGGCACGGAAGATAGCTTTTCATCTTGAGCTATCAGGGAAGGCATTCAAAGAAATGATAAAATTTGTACATGCATTGTATACAGCTTATATTGCCTGTAATGCCTCTCTCTTTGAAATCAATCCCGTTATTAAAACTTCTGATGATCTTATTTTTGCCGCCGATTCAAAGGTCATTCTGGATGATAATGCACATTTCAGACACCCTGAATTCGAAACATTAAGAGATCTTAACGAAGAAGATCCAACGGAAATTGAGGCCTCAAAGCACGATCTTAATTTTGTTAAACTGGATGGAAATGTAGGCTGTATGGTTAATGGAGCCGGGCTTGCAATGGCTACAATGGATATTATTAAGCTGTCAGGCGGTGAACCAGCCAATTTTCTCGATGTAGGGGGTACTGCAAGTGCACAAACGGTTGAAGCCGGATTTCGCATCATATTAAAAGATGCCAACGTAAAAGCTATTTTAATCAATATTTTTGGTGGTATTGTGCGTTGTGACAGAGTTGCACAAGGAGTAGTAGATGCTTATCATTCCATTGGAAATATTGGTGTTCCTGTTATTGTTCGTTTACAGGGAACAAATGCTGAAGGTGGAAAAAATATTATTGACAATTCAGGTTTAAAAGTACATTCAGCGATTACCCTCCGGGAAGCTGCTGATCTTGTAAACAAGGTCATTGGCTAAACACGGCCAAGCTTCAATATCCACAAATCACTGATATACTAATACCCAATGATTATTTTCTTCGAATAGGCATTGTCATACATCGGGCACCTCCGCCACCACGAGAAAGTTCTGCTCCTTCAATTGTAATTAATACTTTATCGTAATCACGATATGAGACATTTTTATTCAATACATCAATTGCCGTAATCACTTCATATCCAGAATTACTAAGTTCTTGGGCTGTATAAACATTCCTATCATAGCCAATTATTTTCCCGGGTTCAAAAGCCAGAAAATTCGCTCCACTATGCCATTGTTCTCTTTCTTGCAGTATATGTTTTGATCCTCCACATGACAGAGCTTTGAAATCGTTGCCTGTTACTTTCAAACCATGCAGCAGATTGTCAACATAATCAATTTTCGATACGGTTTTGCCTTTCATTTCCATAAGCACAGTATGGTACTTGTTTTCACCTAAAATAACAGGCTCATAAATCATACATTCATTCTTATTCAGTAAGGTAAAAATCATATCCAGATGAATAAACGATTCCGGATAATCAGGCAATTCCTGAATTAATACGTACTTAAGAGGAGTGTGCTTTATCAGTTCACGTATGAAATAATCTACACCTTTGGCTGAAGTTCTGGCTCCTATTCCAATGATCAATGTACTTTCGTTCAATACCAGTATATCCCCACCTTCGATAGTCAGTATTTTCTTCGTTTCATTTATATTATCTGCAAGCTGAATAACCTGACACGAAAATTCAGGATGGTAGGTAAATAAAGTCTTCATGAGGATAGCTTCCGGCTCTCTTATCTTTTTTGCCATGGATCCGATAAATACAGTATTGCCAATAACAAATGAAGAATCTCTTGTAAAAAAAATGTTGTGCAAAGGACTAATAAAATGACGATTCTTATACAAAAAATTTGTCAGTGTCTTCTGATTCAGAGGCACACCTTCAAGTATTTGCCGGCATAATTCTTTGTTAGATAATGCCTGCAACTGAATCATAAGTTCTTCATTTGAAATATACCGCGACAAGTCCTCAATGATGGAATTTCGTGCTTCATCTATTTCCAGAGTCTCAGAAAGAAGATCTTGTATTTCATACACTTTACTTAAAGTTTTTAGCACTTCTTTGAATTGATTGTATTCCTTGCCTGCTATGGAAAGATTTAAAATATCACTATACAATGCTCTTTCAGCAGTGGCAGGGGTCATATTTTCAACCTCCGGCCCCGGTTCATGGATAATGACCGCTTCGAGCTTTGAGGTTTCTGAAGTAATATTCATATCAAACATATTCTTTATTCAACTGATTAGTCACTGGCAAATCCTATTTTTCTGTGAGTCCCATCGCAAAAAGGCATTTTATTTGATTTCCCACACCTGCAAAAGGATGCCATTTTCATCTGACGTAATTCTGATCCTTCGGCCCCAATGATTTTAAAACTTCCCTTTACTACCAAAGGTCCATCCTTCATAATTCTGATCTCAGCAGCATTTTCCATCTGAAGAATTTCAGTTTTGTCTTCAATCGCAGCATCAGTTAAAACGGTCTTTTTTTCATCATCCCATTTGAATGTCAACGCGTCTGTAGGACATAAATTAACTACCCTGATAATTTCGTCAGTCGAGGCTCCTTTCATATCAATCCAGGGTCTCTTTCTTGGATTAAATACCTCAATAAGTTCCTTATAACAAGTTGTAACATGGATACATTTTGATGGTTTCCAATATACGGTAATCTCACCATTTGAATATTCCCTGTTATTTTTACCTGTTCGTTCGTTATCCATCAGCCCATCAAATATTTTAGCAGAAATGTAATTATAAATTTAGGAAGAAAACTTACGAATAGAAAAAGTATTTTATAATACAAACTATTAATTACTAATTTCGTTTAATTCCATACACAAAAAATGGTATAGTAATTGCAAAATGTGATTCGTAATTACCTTATATGATTAAAAAACCGTTGTTTTTATAGTATTTAGTATATTTCTATTGTCTGCCTTAAGAGCTCAGGATTCCCTTAATTTATCAGATGATCATGTAGTTTACAGAGTGTTAATAGATGGCGATACATTGCTAGTTTCCAGCATTGAAGAGGTAATCATATTTTCCAGGCCTAAATTTAAATCCCGGCGTCAATGGAGAAAGTATTATCGCCTGGTGCGTCATATTAAAAAAGTATATCCCCTGGCAAAAATGGCCGGTAATAAATACGATTCAATCTCAGCTCATTTAATGAGCATGCAAACAGATAAACAACGCAGAATTTACATAAAACTGATTGAAAAGGATCTTATGACGGAATATGAAGACGACATCAGGAAACTTACTATAACTCAGGGTAAAATTCTTTTAAAACTAATTGATCGTGAGATAGGTGAAACTTCTTTCGATGTATTGAAAGAATTAAAGGGCTCCTTTAGCGCTTTTTTCTGGCAAACTCTGTCCAGAATTTTTGGACAAAACCTTAAGAGTGAATTTGATCCTGAAGGTGAGGACAAATTGATAAATGAAATTATGATTTTAATTGAAACCGGACAACTGTAAATAAAACTCAATTCTAAAACCATCCAATAATGCCAAGGTTATTTATTGGAATTAAATTAAATGATCCGAAGAATATCATCAACTATCAAAAAAAACTTCAAAGATCATTAAGCAAGAGTGTAATTCATTGGGTTGAATCAGATAACTATCATTTGACTATAAAATTTCTTGGTGAGGTCGAATCCCATTTCATAAAACCCATAATTCAGATATTAGAACACCTCTCTCAAAAATCTGAACTCTTTACACTTCATTCTGGCGGCATAGGAATTTTCGGAAGCATACAAAAACCACATGTTATTTGGTTTGGATTTAAAGAAAACCCTTTGCTGTCATCCCTCCAGGCAAGAATCGAAAAGTCACTGAATGAAATTGGATTTAACATGGGTGAGAAGCATTTTTCACCTCACATAACAATAGGAAGAGTCAAATCCTTCACGGAAGAAAAAAAGTTATCTGAATTACTCCAGGTAAAAGATCAAATTAACGATTGCTTTGAAATAGTTGAATTTCAGCTTATGCAGAGTATCCTGAAAAGAGAGGGCCCTGTTCATACCATGATTAAATCCTTTCGCTTAGCCGAACCCCATGAATAGAAAAATGCTTCCTCCTTTCGAAACATTCCTACATTCCTTTCCCCTTAAATATGATTAAAACGGTGTAAATTAAAATTTTGAAATCAACATAAAGAGACATGTTTTCAATATAAAGCAAATCAAATTTCATTCGTTTAATCATTTGATCTACATTTTCAGCATATCCATATTTTACCTGACCCCATGAAGTAATACCAGGTTTAACTTTCAGCAATTGTATATAATGAGGTGCCTTTTGTATGATTCTTTTTATAAAGTACTCTCTTTCGGGTCTCGGGCCAACCAGAGACATATCACCTTTCAGTACATTCATAAAATTTGGAGTTTCATCCAATCTCGATTTTCTCATAAATCGTCCAAAAGCTGTGATCCGTTGATCATCTCTCGATGACAAGTCCGGTCCATTTACTTCGGCATCAATATACATGGAGCGAAATTTATAAATTGTAAATGGTTTGCCATTCTTTCCGATACGTTTTTGTTTGTAAAATATTGGACCCGACGAAGAAAGCTTAACCCCAATGGTCAGTATCAAAAACATGGGAGATAAAATGACAAGCGCCCCCAATGAAACAATAATATCAATGAAATGCTTTAAATGCTCCTGCCATGCAGGCATTAAATGATGAGAAACTTCAATTAAGGGCGTACCAAAAATTGCTGACATTTTAACCTTACCGGTAAAAATCTCATACATTCCCGGTATTGCTTTTATTGCCACATTACTATCAATGAGCAGATTTAAAATCGTTTCAATGCTATTGTGCTCGGAATACTCAAGAGCAATAATAACTTCTCTTACTTTAAATTTCTTAATAATTTCCTTAATATCATCAATGAATCCCAAATGCTCTAAGCTGTCATCCAGAGGATATTTTTTTCTATTGTTTACACTAATGAAACCAACAAAGATATTTCCTGTTCCATGCTTTTGATTTGATATTTCTTCAAAAATTTCAACAGCTTTTTCGTTTCCTCCTATAATAATGGTGTTGAAACCTAGTTTTCTGCGATGAATTTTACGAGTTATATCAGCTGTAATAATTAATCTGGGAAGATAAGTTAACACAAACTGAAAAAGATACAGGGCAATAAAAGATCTGTAATAGTTAGAATAACTGACAATAACATCATCAAGCAGTAAACCAAAAAATAGGATCAGAACCCCAATAAATGCAATCCGCATGGTAAACCACAGTTCGGCCAGTCTCGATTTTCTGTATACTTCCCTGTAATACCCGCATGCATAATACAATACCAACCAAAAGAGAGGTATTAAAATCAATCCAAGGTAGAATCTTGGGCCTAACTCAATAGGTATTAAGTACCCGAATTTCAATGATTCTATATATATTTTTCTATAAATATAGAAACATCCCCAGGCTAGTGAGGCTGATATCAAATCAGATAAAATATATTTGAAAAGCTGTAATCTACGATTCATATCTGGCGCGATATTCTTCCTTAAGCTCACAACAAATATAGAAATAATGTGATACTCTTGCCTCTATATTTGATGAATTCCGTTTTTTATTCCTTTATCCTCATTTTGTAAGTAAGATTCGTTTATTTTGCAGAATATTCCGGATATTATTTAACAAGGATGGAAGATAGCTATTTACATAAGGGATTACGGAAAAAATTAGTAGACTCTATTAAACAAAAAGGGATAGTTGATCAAAAAGTTCTTCATGCTATTAATCAGGTACCGCGACATTTATTCATGGATAGTAGTTTTGTTCATTTTGCCTATAAAGATCAGGCCTTTCCAATTGCCGCAAATCAGACTATTTCTCAACCTTATACCGTTGCATTTCAAACCCAGTTATTGGATATACAAAAAGGCGATAAAGTACTCGAGGTTGGCACCGGGTCAGGTTATCAGGCTGCAATACTTTTGGCTATGGGTGCTAAAGTTTACACAATAGAACGATTCAAATTGTTAACTTTGGGGGCACAAAATCTTCTGCCCAAAATTGGTTACCGGCCACATTTCTTTTATGGCGATGGTTACGAAGGATTACCAACATATGCTCCATTTGATAAAATTGTAATTACTGCTGCGGCAAATGAGATCCCGCAAAAACTTATTGAGCAATTGAAAATCCATGGAAAAATGGTGCTGCCTCTGGGTGAAAAAACTGCTCAAACAATGACATTGGTTGAAAAAAAAATAAAAAATGAATGCAAAATCACAGAACATGGATCATTTGTATTTGTTCCCATGTTAAAAGGAAAAGTTTAATACACAAATAGTCTCTCAAATGATTACAATTAAAGCCTTTGTTTTCAATTTTTTCCAGGAAAATACATACATTCTGTCGGATGCCACAAACAGTTGTATAATCATTGATCCCGGAATGAATTCCAATACGGAAGAAAAAAAACTTACAGACTACATTTCAGATCATAAACTCATACCGGAAAAACTTATAAATACCCACTGTCATGTTGATCACGTTCTTGGGTGTAACCGGATAAAGAAACTATATAACATTCCCTTTTATGCGCACGAATCAGAAAAACAATTGATTGAAGGAGCAAAACCATTTGCTGAGTTTTTTGGAATGTCAATTGAACAGCCACCTCAACCCGATCATACAATTTCAGAAAACGACACAATTACTTTTGGAAAATCAGAACTGGAAATCATTCATGTTCCGGGGCACTCACCCGGAAGCCTCGTATTTTACAACCAGGAGGATAAACTTGCATTAACCGGTGATGTATTGTTCAGAGGAAGCATCGGCCGGACAGATCTTCCCGGAGGCAGCTATAGCTTGTTAGTTGACGGCATCAAATCAAAGCTGTTGACTTTACCAAAAGAGACAACAATATATCCGGGTCATGGCCCATCTACAACTATTGGTAAGGAACATGATACAAATCCTTTTTTATCATAAACTCAATATTCAATTTTAAATGTAAAATAGTATAATAAATTAATCTATGTCAGCTGAAAAATTTATTCATCGTCATATTGGTCCCCGTGCGAATGATATTCCACAAATGCTTTCCAAAATAGGAGTCAAATCTCTTGATGAACTTATTGATAAAACAGTACCTTCAAAAATACGCTTACAAAAACCTCTTAACCTGCCCGATGGGATGTCTGAATACGACTACTTTAAGAAGATAAAAGAGATAGCATCAAAAAATAAAGCTTTTAAATCCTATATCGGTACCGGATACTACAACACTATTTTTCCTGCAGTTATTCAAAGAAATATTCTTGAAAATCCTGGTTGGTATACATCCTACACACCCTATCAGGCAGAAATATCACAGGGAAGGCTTGAAGCATTGCTCAATTTTCAGACAGTAATCACTGACCTGACTTCCATGGAAATAGCCAATGCTTCATTGTTGGATGAAGCCACTGCAGCTGCCGAAGCCATGGCCATGTTATTTCAGGCCCGAACAAAGAAACAAACAGAAGAAAAAAGAATCAGGTTTTTTGTTGATTCAAATGTATACCCCCAAACACTTGATGTTCTGCAAACCCGCGCTGAACCCTTTGGAATTGAACTTGTTATTGACTCATTTCATACTATACAATTGGATCATGAGTTTTTTGGTATATTTCTGCAATATCCTGCAGGCGATGGAGAGATCAGGAATTACACGGAAATAGTAAAACAAGCTCAAGCTAATGAATGCGGAGTATCCGTTGCAGCTGACCTTCTAAGCCTGGTACTTCTTACTCCTCCCGGAGAATGGGGTGCAGATGTTGTTGTAGGTTCTGCCCAGCGTTTTGGTTTACCCCTGGGATATGGTGGTCCACATGCTGCTTTTTTTGCTACAAAGGAAAAATACAAAAGACACCTTCCAGGTCGCATCATAGGAGTATCTAAAGACAAACACGACAGAATTGCGCTACGGATGGCACTTCAAACCCGGGAACAGCATATTAAAAGGGAAAAGGCGACTTCAAATATTTGCACTGCTCAGGCTCTGCTGGCTACCATGGCCGGCATGTATGCCGTTTATCATGGTCGTGAGGGACTTGAACGGATTGCCTTGCATTGTCATCAGCTTGCCGGAATATTAGAAAAATCCATTACAGATCTAGGATATCAGCAACTTAACAGGAACTATTTCGACACCTTAAAAATCAGCTTACCAAAAAACAGTACTCAAGATGATATTCAAATTCAAGCTCTGAAACGAAAAATTAATTTAAAATATGCCACAGACAATTCCATTGGTATTAGCATTGATGAGACAACCAGCATAGATGATATAAACAGCATAATTGAGGTATTTGCCTCGGCCATTGCTAAACCTGGCAATACATTAAACCAGGTTCAAAATCGAATTTATTTTCATACAGATTTTCGAAGAAAAAGTCCTTTCCTGGAAGCAGAAGTATTTTCAAATTATCATTCCGAAACAGAAATGATGAGATACATCAAAAGTTTGGAGCGTAAAGATCTTTCTTTAACTGATTCGATGATTTCTCTGGGTTCCTGCACCATGAAGCTGAATGCTGCTATTGAACTTTTGCCTCTCAGCTGGCCGGAATTTGGTGAAATTCATCCTTTTGCTCCCATAGATCAAACGGAAGGCTATCAGCAACTTTTTCATGAATTGGGGGAATCTCTTAAAGAAATTACAGGTTTCGAAGCCATATCTTTTCAGCCAAATTCGGGTGCTGCCGGAGAATATGCAGGTTTAATGGTAATACGGGAATTTCATAAACAAAAAGGAAATTCAAATAGAAACATCGTACTTATTCCTACTTCAGCTCATGGCACAAATCCCGCCAGTGCTATCATGGCCGGCATGAAAGTCGTGCTGGTTAATTGTGATGATAAGGGCAATATCGATACGGAAGATCTGAAAATTAAAGCAAAATCTAACGCTGAAAATCTTGCCGCATTTATGGTAACCTATCCATCAACACATGGAGTTTTTGAACAGGAAATTCAAGAGATGAGCGATACCATTCATCGATTTGGAGGGCAAGTTTATATGGATGGGGCAAATATGAATGCACAAGTTGGATTAACTAATCCTGCCTTAATAGGTGCAGATGTATGTCATCTGAATCTTCACAAAACATTTGCAATCCCTCATGGAGGAGGTGGACCAGGAGCAGGGCCTATATGCGTTGCTAAACATCTTGTTGAGTTTTTACCTTCACATCCAATAGTTAAAACAGGAGGAAAAAAAGGAATAAAAAGTATTTCTTCAGCTCCCTGGGGTAGTGCAAGTATTTTAACTATTTCGCATGCATATTGTAATCTGCTGGGAGCAGAAGGCTTACGCCTTTGCAGTAAAATAGCAATTCTGAATGCAAATTATCTTGCTTCCAGACTGAATGAAAAATTCGGAGTATTGTACACAGGGAAAGCCAATTTTGTGGCACATGAATTAATTCTTGATTGCCGGCAGTTTAAAAAAACCGCTAATATTACCGAAGTTGATTTAGCCAAGCGTTTAATGGATTATGGCTTTCATGCGCCTACACTTTCTTTTCCTGTTCATGGAACTCTTATGATTGAACCTACCGAAAGTGAATCGAAAACTGAACTTGATCGCTTTATTGATGTCATGTTAGCTATTTATAACGAAATTCAGGAAATTTCTGAAACCAGTGAGCCTGATAATGTGTTAGTAAATTCTCCACATTGTTTGGATGAAATTTGCAGCGATCATTGGGAGCACAAATACAGCAGAGAAAAGGCTGCCTTTCCAATGAAATGGCTGCATGCTAAAAAATATTGGCCCCCTGTTTCCAGAATTGATGATGCATTTGGGGATAGAAATCTTATATGTAACTGTGAACCCTTAGTAAGTTATATCGTTACATAATAATAGCTAAAAATTACAACTTTAAGGGTTACTATTTTAATCGTAATAGAATTAACAAATTGTATCATAAGAAAAAATACTCGAACGAAGAGCTAATAAAAGGTATTGCCAAGAACAACACAGAGGTTCTGGACTATATTTATAAGGAAAACTATAAGATTGTCAGGCATTTAATTGTTACAAACAATGGAAATGACGAAGATGCCAAAGATATTTTCCAGGAAAGTCTGGTGGTTCTTTTTAGAAAAGTTAGAGAAAAGGATTTCAAACTGACAAGTTCATTGAGTACATTCATATACTCAGTTGCCCGGTTGATGTGGTTGAAAGAATTGAATAGCAGAAAGGAAAGAGTTGAATTATCTGATTCCACTATCAACTCTATAAGCAAAGAACTTGAAGTGATTGAAATAATAAATCGTAATGAGAAATTAAAACTTTTCCGAGAGAAATTTGAGGAATTAAGTAAAGATTGCAAGAAGGTCTTGAGAATGTTCCTGAATAATATTCCCATTAAGGAAATCACGGAAATTATGGGATATAGTTCAGACCAACATACAAAGAACAGGCGCTTCAGATGCAAAAAAACATTGGTCTCAAAAATCAGAAAGAGTGATAAATTTAAAGAATTTGGAAATGAAAAAAACAAAGATAATAGAGACATACCTCGATGGTAGTATGATTCAAGAAGAGAGAGATAAGATGGATGTGTTACTATGTGAAAATGAAGAACTCTCTTCTGAATTAGAATTGTACAAAAACATTAATGAGTCCATTACAGATACTGAAATCTTTGATTTCCGCAGCAAAATAGTTGCACTGTCCGGCAAGAAAAATACGAAACAAGCAGATAATAAATCAAGGATCATGAAGAAATTAAAGTATCCTGTGGCTGCTGCTATATTGATATTAATAGGCTTGAGTTTATATCAAACTCTTGTTTTAAAGTCGTCCGGGGAGATTTATCAAATGTATTATGAGCCTTATCAAACAGATCTTTCCACCCGGTCCGCTATCCATTCTGGTGACAAGGTGGAATTGTCCTATAAACTTTATCAGGAAGGGAATTTTGAAGCCTCCTTCGAAATTTTACATAATTACCTGGAAAACAACTTCGATGATCAGACAGCCAGATTTCATTACTCTATGAATGCAATTGAATTAAATAAAGATGAATTAGCTATCTCAGAACTGTTATCCTTAGAGGAAGATACCTTTTCACCTTACTCCTTACATGCAAAGTGGTATTTGGCCATGTTGTATTTAAAAACGGGGCAAAATAATAAAGCGAAAAGAAACCTGAAGGTTTTATCCGCCGGGGAAAATATGTACAGCATAAGAGCAAAAGAAATTACCAGAAAACTAAGAATTTAGTTTGCGTTTTATCCAGAATACTCCAAATACAATTACAAGAGCAAAAAATATGTAAATTAACCATGTATTTCTCCTCGAAATATATGAAACCGAATTGCCTACACTTACAAATCCAGCCCAATAATATGGATGAGCTTTCACAGGGTCTCCCTTTGTAAGAAAATTAATTTTTGATTTTTGAAGTGCCACATCAACAGGATCACCTTTAGATAAGTGATAATAATAGCAGTCCATGATTTTTACGCTGGATTTATCAGCAATTGACCATTGCGTGATAATAATATTTTTTACGCCTGCAAGAAGAAAGGCTCTTGCAATGCTGATAACACCTTCACCCTTACTCACTTTCCCCGACCCTGTATTGCATGCACTCAACACAACCATACTTGCCTTAATTTTTCTTGAATATACTTCATAGGCATGCAATTGTTCTTCATCCTTGTCATAATCCGGTGAAAATAAAAGCTTTGAATTCATTGGTTCTTCGTTATCAATAACAGTATGCATCGCCAAATGAATAATGTCGCTTTTTAAACTCGATCTGAAAAAATTATTTTTATTTGCATCGGAACCTGAAAAATAATTGCCCCGGAAATATTTTTTTGCAGATACTACTTCTTCATAAGCTCCCGGCAGAATATCTATTGAGTTGCATAAGGAATCAGATGCAGAACCATTAATCTTAACACTGCTATAATCAGGAGCAAATCCTGAATAGGTGATCCTGTTTTTATTTATTTCTGGTTTTTCTGTCAGTTGAGATGCTGAATACAAATAACTCACAGGATTTTTGAAGATTAAATACGGAAGATTAGAATAGGTATATCGCAAGTCTACTGAATCAATATTTTCAGTGACCAAAGTCTCAAATGGGATCAGGCTTAATTCACCATCGGGAACAATGATCAATCTTTTATTGCCGATCAAATCTTCAACAGGCTTTAAAATCAGCTTATAGAGCTTATAAGATTGTCTGGCAAAATTCTTTATGGCACCCTCCTCAAATTTATTATATCCTGTTTTTAAGAATGAATCGCGATAATTGATTAACTCCAAAGGGAAATCACTTGTTATCGGCTCACAGATAAGCCTGACTGAATCCTTATCGATATAAAAAATAAAAAATGCATTGAAATTAAATTGATATTCTATCAAGGCCTGAGATGGATCAAGCAATTTCTGAACCTGGTGTATTGAAATGTTCTTATACGTTCCTTTTAATTCAGCATATTTTGGGAATTTTTTTTCAAGCTCAGCAATATACTTATCGTAATTACGATACTTTTCTAAAATTTTACTAATACGTAGCTGTTCAGCTTGATTTGTACTTTTTATTTCAACTGTTTGAAGAGAATATTGCAATGAATCAATCTCCTTTTTTAAGGTTTTTGATTCTTTTATTAACTCTTCCGGTATACCGGCCATTTTTTTTGCGAGATCATCAGAAATGTATGATTTTAAAATATGTGCCCGGCTTTTTTCTGCAATATCAAACAATTCAACTACTATTGAATCACTATTTATAACTTCATATAAATTGTACCCTACGTTTATTAAATCGTTATAAGTGCTTCGAATGTCTCTTAATGATACTTCCTTTGATTTTTCAACAGACAATTCATTGAACATTTTCATTTTAAGATTGAGCAGATCTTTCAAGTCTGAATAAGAATGTTTCATCGATATAAAATCAC
>CAYQDZ010000055.1:0-14627 GCA_964416375.1 uncultured Bacteroidales bacterium | reverse complement strand
TACCTGTTTTTGATTCAATAGAAAGAACTAATCTTAGCTCGAACTCACGTTATTTATGGTGCTTCATATGCTCCCAGGTCAGGAGGTAATGTTCTTGGATTATTGTCTTTATCAAACTCTGACGATACAAGCTCAGCATACTGTTCGCCCTTATCAATGATGTGTTTTTGTGTAGTATCATTCACCAGCAAATGCATGTCGTTCAAATCAGGGTTAACGAAAAATTGATATACATCGTCATAGTTTTCCTTACCGAAAATGTAGTTGCTTATTTCGATTACATTGTTACCGCTTACACTAAGCGATGAGGAAACAATATTATTTGCTGCCACACAATTCTCACTTGGCGTGCCGTTCTTATGGTCGGTAATCCTGATCCAGGGACATATATCATTGTCCGGTACCTGGTCAATTACCGTATTGTTTACAATTTTACTGTTTAGCATTCCGTAAAATGAAATGCCATGATAATGATCGGTTATTACTACATTATTTTCTACAATCCAGTGATCAAAGAATCCATCAAAACAACCAATACCTTGCGGGTTTCCTCTCAGTGGGTTTGAAAAATCAGTAGTTCCGATAATCATGTTACCCCTGATAATTACATTCCTTAATATCCCTGTGCCCGGCGAATTATCCTCGCCGCGGGAATAACTTTGAATGGCATCGTCATGATTTTCATCCACATCAAAACAATCTGTTATGGTATTGCAGGCAAAAAATACATTGTTGCTGATCAGTCTGCACCCGTCTGCACTAAAGTTCTTAATGGTGTTGTTTACGGCCGAGGTATTATCGGAATTGTATTCGATGACAATACCATGCCTGATGTTCTCTATTTTACAATTTACGATTTCAACATGTTCCACACTACGCAGACTAATTCCCGAGGCGCTTTTTTCAACCCAGTCTTCAGCTGCCCAATCCGTGATATTTTCGGCTGTTTTCACTGTCAGGTCATACAGTTTTACATGGCTTCCCCTTCCCCAAAAATCACTTGAGCAAAAGTAAATGCACGAACCATTGTTGCGATTTATTGATTCAGCTTCCCAGTAATTACCCTCACCTTCATAACTTTCCTTTAAGAAGGTCAAACCTTTTAAATAAATATTTTCGAAAGCCCCTTCTATTTTAAAATGAGACAATACGGGTATATGGCCATTTTCTGCTTCAATTGTAAGCCAGTCAGTAAATATGAAACGATTCAGCGTGATATATCCATGATAACCGGTGCGTAAAACTAGCCTGTCACCCCCTTTTACAGGTGCACCCTCATTCATTAATACCAGGTCAGATTCAGGTTGATAGGCTTCCGAACGTTGATAAAACCCGATCAGATTGCTGTCTATTACTTCCTGCAGAGTACGCCAGGGATTTGTTGCACTGCCATCACCTGCAGGGGAACCGTTTACAGGATCTATATAAAATGTATTGCCAGTAACCACAGGTTCTTCAAACTGGTAATCTTTAAAATCGGGTAAATAATCCTCAGGTTGAACAGTTTCTTTTTTGCAGGATGAAAAAAGCAATGCGATAAAAAAAATGAAAACGAAATTTTGATGTCTTTGCTGGATTTTATGCATGGTAGTATAGGATCTAAATCTAATTACTCATTGTAATATACGGAATTCAAACAGATAATGATACAAATGCCAGTTTCCCATAGAACTGTAATGCATTAAAAATAAAACTGAAAACTAATAATTTAAGTATGCTCCAAGCCGGCAAAGTAATCTGTCAGAACAAAATGTTTGTTAGTATCCGGTTTAAAATGTATTTTTCATTGTCAATACTATGCATAAAAAAAATTATACTCTATGGATCTTAACCATGATAAAAGAATCGTTCTTACGCTTGATGCCGGAGGTACCAACTTTGTTTTCACTGCTTTGCAGGCAAACAGGGAAATTGCAGTACCGGTAATACTACCCTCAAATGCAAACAACCTGGAAAAGTGTATTGAAACCATTGAAGAAGGATTCAAAGCCGTTATGAGTGAACTGAATGAAAAACCCGTTGCCATCAGTTTTGCCTTTCCCGGTCCGGGAGATTATGTTAAGGGAGTAATTGGTGATCTGAATAATCTGCCGGCTTTCAGGGGTGGGGTACCACTTGGGCCAATTCTCAGAAACAAATTCAAATTACCGGTATTCATTAATAACGATGGAGATCTTTATGCTTATGGAGAAGCGCTCTCGGGATTTCTTCCCTATGTGAACCAACTTCTTCACGAAACCGGTATTGAAAAACAATATCGCAACCTTTTGGGATTCACACTTGGAACAGGGTTTGGAGGAGGATTGGTAAGAAGTGAAGAGTTGATCAAAGGTGATAACTCCATTGCAGGAGAGGTTTGGCTCTTGAGGAACAGATTAAATCCATCAACCAATGCCGAAGAAGGTATAAGTATAAGGGCAATTAAAAGAGTGTATGCCGAGCAATGCGGAATCGAAATTCACAGGGCTCCCGAGCCAAAAGACATATTTAACATTGCGACCGGGAAACAAGGCGGAAATACAGAAGCAGCCCGTGAAGCCTTCCGTCAGTTGGGTATCGTACTAGGTGATGTTCTGGGAAATCTGATCACAATATTCGACGGCGTAGCTGTAATTGGTGGCGGTATTGCAGGAGCCATGTCTCTTATTCTGCCTTCCATGCTTGATGAAATCGGGTCGCGATATACAGATTACAATGGAAGGAGTTACCCCCGGCTGGTACAGAAAATATACAACATAGATGATTCGGGTTCACGGGAACAATTTCTGCATTGGAAAGAAATGACCCTGCAGGTGCCGGGTACTGAGGAAACCATTAAATATACACCGGAGGCCAGAATACCTATTGGAGTTTCTCAAATTGGAACTTCCAGGGCTATTTCATTAGGGGCTTATGCATTTGCATTAAATTCCCTGAGTTGATGTATGGTTTGTACTATGTTTAAAAGAAGCTGATTCTTTTGACATCTACTAAAAATAATTCAGTATTTTTAATATACGTTAACAAACCCGAGTTTTATACTATGGCAAGAAGAACAGCCTGCTTCATCATATTGTTAATTCCGCTCACCCTGTTTTCCATTCAAAACAAATTCAGTTACATCATTCCGGAAAATGGCTTGTCGCAGGGGAACATTACCTGTATCTACCAGGACTCAAAGGGATTCATGTGGTTTGGCACATTCAGTGGACTGAATCGATATGACGGATATAAAACAAAAATATTTACCCACATATCAGATGATTCATTGTCATTATCACATGAACACATTTCAAAAATAACGGAAGACAATGAAGGCAAGCTGTGGATTGGAACCCTTGGCGGTGGTATAAATGTGTATTCCGCAGAAACCAGAAATTTCAGAAGAATTGAAACAGTAAAAGTTGGTGAAAATATAATTTCTCTCGGATCTATACCTGACCTGATAAAAGGCCCTGATAATAATATCTGGGTATTGGATGAAAACGCCGGATTGTTTGTATTTGATTCTGAATTGAATTTTATTACCTCCTATTTACCTGATCCTGATGATCCAAGCTCCCTTCCCTCCACTCCTTTTCATGGAATTCTTTTTGATACCACAGGTGTGTGTTGGGTAGGCGCAGGAAATGGTACTCTTTGCAAATTAAATAAGGAAACAGACCATTTTGAATACATTGTTCTTGAAGACAGAATTGCCGCTGCTGATGACGGAATAAAATCCATGTTCAGGGATAAGGATGGCAGGTTCTGGATTGGAACCACCAGTCAGGGAGCCTATATGTTCGATCCGGTTTCCGAAAAATATATAAACTTCAGAAAAGAAGATCCCTTATTGCATCTCACCGGCAATACAGTTATGGCATTTTGTGACGACTGGGATGGCAATTTACTGATTGGAATAGATGGTGGAGGCATTAACATTCTGAACAGAAGCAATGGCGGCATGGACTATATTTCATATGATCCCGGAAATATTGAATCTTTAAATACAAATGCAGTTTATGTATTGTATATAGACAAAACGGAAACTCTCTGGGTTGGAACCTATGCTGGAGGCATAAACTACCAGGGTCGTTATCGCCATAAATTTAAAAATTACAAACCAAATCCTTCCGACACAAATAGTCTGAGTTATAAAAATGTGACATCTATTATTGAGGACCGCGATGGAGATTTATGGATTGGTACTGACGGAGGAGGATTGAATAACTTTGGTACTCACAGGAATACTTTCAAAAGGTATCGCGCAAATCCTGAGGATCCGGACTGGCTCCAGACTGATGTTATAATTCATATGATGCAAGATTCTGAAGGCGATATTTTTATTGGAAGTTATGCCCGTGGTTTAACAATCTTTGATATAGAAACAGAAACATTCAAACAATACCTGCCAAACGATTCGAATGCAAACAGCATTGGAGGTTCTCATCCGTGGTATGTATTTCAGGACAGTTATGGTATATATTGGATTGGTTTATTGGCTGTGGGCTTGGACAGATTTGATAAGGAAACAGAAACATTTACTCATTACCAATCTGTTGCTGGTGATCCAACGACACTTAACAGCCCAAACATTAAGATCATTTATGAAGATTCCGGGCAAAACTTATGGATAGGTACTGAAGGAGGTGGTCTGCATTTGTACAATAGAGAAGAAGATAATTTTACACGGTTTTTTTATGATCCCGAAAAAAACGAAAGTATAAGCAACGACGATGTAAGGGATATCTATGAAGATACACAGGGAAAATTATGGATTGGCACCAACAGCGGCTTAAACCTGATGCATCGTGACAATGAAATAACTTTCGAGGTATTAACAGAAAAAGATGGTCTGCCAAGTAATACCATCAATGGTATTCTGGAAGATGATGAAGGAAATCTCTGGATCAGCACAAACAGAGGCATTTCAAAATTCAATCCTGATGAAAGAACATTCCGAAACTTCGATAAATCAGACGGTTTACAGGGCAATGAATTCAACTATACGGCATCATTAAAATCAAGTACCGGCGATTTTTATTTCGGCGGTAAAGAGGGCTTCAATGTTTTCAGGCCTGAAGAAATAAGAGAAAATCCAAACATTCCCAGAATAGTACTTACTGATTTTCAGATCTTCAACAAATCAATCGATAAGGTGAAAGTTAGAAGAAGAGGAAAGAAGGTGTTTCGCAGCATTGATGAAGTCGATGAAATAAAAATTTCTTATAAAGAGAATGTCATAGGATTTGAATTTGCTGCACTTGATTATGGTAATCCCGGAAAGAACCAATACAAATACATACTGGAGGGATTTGATAAAGAATGGACTAGCATATCGGCCGATAAAAGATATGCATCTTATACCAATTTAAATGGCGGTAAATATGTGTTCAGGGTCATGGGCACGAATAGTGACGGACTTTGGAATGAAGAAGGCTTAACTATCAAACTAATAGTCACTCCACCTTTCTGGAAGCGAAAATTATTTATTTTACTCTGCATTCTTATCCTGTCTTACCTTATTATCAGATATGTACGAGATAGACAACAAAAGGTAATTCGTGATAAAAAAATGCTTGAAGATAAAATTAAAGCCGGACTTAAGGAAGTTGATAACCAGAAACAAGAGGTGACAGCTATGAATAAAGAATTAGAAGAAAGACTGGAGAGGGATAAAGAGCAAAACTGGTATAACGTGGGCATGGCAAAAATGAGTGAAGTGATGAGCAAGAATAAAGATGAATTGCAAAAGTTTGCACAGAGTATCATCACAGAGCTTGTTGATTATATTGAAGTACAGCAGGGTGCTATCTATATGCTGAATGATGATGATGAGGGCGACTCTTTTCTTGAACTTATGGCTGCCTATGCTCCGGATGATGAACGACTTATCGGTAAAAGAATTGAATTACAGGAAGGTCAGATAGGAGCATGTTTTACCGAGAAAAAAGTGATCAGAGTGAATGATTTACCGGAGGGATATGCCAGTCTTACATCAGGATTGGGTGATTCGTCATTGAAACATTTAGCCATTATCCCCATTCAATTGAATGAAATAGCTATTGGTGTACTGGAATTTATCTCATTTAAGGAAGTAAGTGATTACAGGCTTGAATTTATTGAAAAGGCAGGAGAAACCATGACAGCAATATTAACTTCCCTGAAAGCCAATGAGCAGACGAAAAAATTATTGGACCAGCAGAAAACTCAAGCTGAAGAATTGTCTTCTCAGGAGGAAGAATTGCGTCAAAACATTGAAGAAATGCAGGCCACACAAGAAGAAGCTGCAAGAAGAGCAGAGCAGCTTACCATATATTCTGCCGAGTTTGAAGAAAAAGAAAAAGAATATCTTACCCGGATTGAACTGCTTGAGAAAGAAAACAAAAAGCTGAAGACGAAATAGACACTGCGCAACGAATGAATTAAGTTAGTTTGTATTTTAATAGCTTAAGGATATGTCCCTATGAAGGATACGAGGATTTAAATCATAGGTTCTCCATGTTTTCAAATGTATCTGACTGTACAAGCATTCAATGTAAACACAATATTTTCATCCTGCTCTTAGTTATTAATTCGACTGTTTCATTTTGAAATTTTTGTTGAAATTATGATGAAAAATATTTTTTTATTCTTCTCAACTTTTCTTTCTATTCATTTGTTTGCTGAACTGCCACAAGGTTTTCATAAAGAAGAGGCACGAGACATGCTTGCCATATGCAACAGCTTCACATTTATAGATCTTTACAATTCCGATGCGGAAATTCTCCCTCCGGGATATGAGAAAAGATATACTTCCGGAGTATTTGGCATGGACAATAAATTTCAGATCTTTCAAAAAGGAAATGTTGCCGTAATTAACTTACGCGGATCAACGGATAAAAAAATAAGCTGGTTGGAAAACACCTATTCGTCAATGATTCCCGCAACAGGAGTCATAAAAGCATCTGGTGAAAATTTTGCATATTGTTTTGCCCAAGACACCAATGCTGCCGTTCATGCAGGATATGCTTTAGGAATAGCCTATTTGGCCAACGACATTCTTTTTCATATTAAGCTTTTAAATAAAGAAGATATTTACCATATTATCATCACCGGACACAGCCAGGGAGGAGCACTCACAAATATGCTCCGAGCATACCTGGCCAATCTTCCTGAAGGTATTATTTCAAAGCGAAATGTATTTAAAAGTTACTCCTTTGCAGCCCCCATGGTAGGTAATAAAGAGTTTGCCGCAGAGTATAATTTGCTACTATGCTCCGATCACAGAAACATCAATATTGTAAACATTGCTGACCCTATGCCAAAATTCCCACTAAGTTATAATGAAGATCTGTTATCGGATAACTTAAAAAATCTAATTTTCAATGGAGAATCTTTTGATATCAAAAGAACGATTTCTGAAAGTTTTATTCAACTATTTGAAAAGGATATCATCAGATACATGAATAAATTAGGCACATCAACCACTTCCCAGATCACGAAAGATCTGGGACCCATTGAGATGCCAGAGTATGTACAGGATATTAACTATTGTAAGTTAGATGAACAGATTGAAATCAATCCGGTTGATTTTCCAATGATTTTGAAAGATTCTTCCATTCTTCAAAACGATTCTCTGATGGCGATTTACATGAGAGATGATGACGGACGTTTTATAAATAATGAGTTGTATATCAAGGAATCATGGGCCTATCAACATAAACCATACAATTACTACGTATCTTTTCTTAAAATGTATTTCCCGGAAGAATATGATGCCCTGGAAAGGAAATACTTATTGGAAAATCTTTGATGTATTAAATATCGCGCATGAAAACTATAACCAATCCTCAGAAACAAAAAAAGAATTTCATATACCTGGTAAAGACTTTCCGATATGCTTTTTCTGGTTTCAGGTTCTTTTTTAACAAAGAGATAAAATCCACAATTCATCTTATTGCAGCATTCCTTGCTATTGCCGCAGGATTCATAGTAAAAATTTCTTTTCGTGAATGGTCACTGGTATGTTTATGTATAGGCTTTGTGTTTTGTGCCGAAATAATGAATACGGCCATTGAAAATCTTGTGGATATGATTTCTCCAAAAAAAAATATCAAGGCAGGAATAATTAAGGATCTTGGGTCTGCAGGCGTATTGGTGGCTTCATGTACAGCATTTGCCATTGCTGTTTTCATTTACCTCCCAAAAATTATCGGGCTTATTCGTTAAGTTTTAACCGGTATAAGAATTCCTGAAGGACTGAAATGATCATGATAAAAA
This sequence comes from uncultured Bacteroidales bacterium, assembly GCA_964416375.1. Classification (GTDB taxonomy): domain Bacteria; phylum Bacteroidota; class Bacteroidia; order Bacteroidales; family UBA10428; genus UBA10428. The sequence goes on along the minus strand of CAYQDZ010000055.1, from coordinate 6,404 downwards.
CCGTCAATTATTCTTCTTCACCGGTCTCTATAAGTTTTTTTATTCGTTCTATTTGTCTCTGTTTATTTACCTCACGCAAAGACATGGCTGTCTTGGTAAAATACTGGTGATTGGTAATAAATTTTATTTGCATACGGTTCCATTCATTCCAGGAATTAATAATATTATTTTTCTTTAACTCTTTATACAGAAGAGTAGAGACAGGAATCATATCGCTACGACCAAGATAATCAAGGTCAGCATCACAAATAATCTCCTCGAGTTTATTCTGTGGTTTAGGAGGCATTTGAGTTGCCATAATCACTTCGCAAATTCTATCAATTTGTGATTGTGTATAATAAAAATCAGGAAGTATCTCTCTGGCAATAAGCGTACCAAATCTTTCATGATCTTCATAGCCGAGAATGTGCCCTGCATCATGAAATAATGCGGCGGTTTTTAAAAGCAACAAATCTTCATCGTCCACCTCTTCTCCAAGTCCAATGAGTTCAACCTGGGTGACAACATCGATGGTATGTTTGATATTATGATAATCAAGATTAGGTGGTAATTCATTTTCCAGTTTATTCAGCATCAGTTCCTGAAGATCTGTAAATTGAATAAGTCCAAATCGTATGCTAAACCGTCGATTTGGTATAATGGCCTTCTTCTGCAATGAATATTCCGGTCTGATTCCTTTTACATAATACAACAGCATATCTCCCCTGTATTTTACCGGCATTTTTGTAACGTATTCACACTGGAATAAATCCTTTACCATCTCATAGGTCGATTCTGATATCAAAATGTTCCCCTTTTGGCAGAATGAACGTATGCGTGTAGCAAGGTTGACCGAATCACCCTTAACATCATAGTTGATTTTGCGCCTTCCGCTTATATGCACAATAACAGGCCCTGTATGGATGCCAATACGCAAATTCCAAATACTATCATCTTTATAGGATTTCTGAATAATATTCAGATAGTATTGCATTTCAATAGCTGCCAGCACTACCTGTATGGGATTTGTAATGTTTTTCTGGGGAATACCACCGACACATAAAAGACTATCTCCAATGCTTTTCAGATTTTTAATCTCGTGCTTACCTACAATATTTCCCAATTCAAGGAAAATCTCATCAAGACTATCAACCAGCAATGAGGAATCCATTCCCTCTGAAATTTTTGTAAATCCCTGGGTATCTGCAAACAGAACGGTAGCAAGCCTGTATTTAAGAACATTAGAACCCTTCTCTTTTGTTTGTGCCTGATCCTTTTTCTCTAATTTGTATTTTGATACAAGGCTTCTGTATCTTTCTATTTCCAGTGTAACAGTTTCAAGCTGTTGCTGAAGCTTTATATTTTCCTCTTCCAGACTTTTATTTTGCGAGATTAACTCTGCCAAATGCCGTAATGTTGTTTTCTGTTCTTTCATGAAACAAATTCTTTCTTTCTTTCTTTACATTACAAAAATAATCAATACAAAATTCAGAGATGTTTTTTTGTAATTTTCACTAGATTTCGATATAAATTAATTCATTTCCTTCTAGTATACAAAATCATTTGGGTATTTTTTACTTTTTTCATTGCAAATGAATTTTAGATTAACATCAGAATACAAACCAACAGGTGATCAACCGCAGGCTATTCAGCAATTGACTGAAGGACTAAAAAATGATATCCCTTACCAGACTCTGATTGGTGTTACAGGTTCAGGAAAAACTTTTACCATAGCAAATGTGATTGAGCAAGCAAACAGACCTGTTCTTGTTTTGAGCCACAATAAAACACTTGCAGCCCAGTTGTTTGGTGAATTCAAACAATTTTTTCCTGACAATTCTGTGGAGTATTTCGTTTCCTATTATGATTATTATCAACCTGAAGCATATTTACCTGTAACGGATACTTATATTGAAAAGGACCTTTCCATAAATGATGAAATTGAGAAACTGCGTCTCAGCACTACATCTTCTTTGCTCTCCGGCCGAAGAGATGTTGTTGTTGTTTCTTCTGTCTCCTGTATTTACGGAATAGGAAATCCGGATGATTTCCACAGCAATACGATTCATATAAAGCATGGACAAAAAATTGGAAGGAATGTATTTCTTAGAAATCTGGTTGATAGCTTGTATTCTAGAAATGAAGTTGCATTTGATCGTGGCAAGTTCAGGGTTAATGGAGATACTGTAGATATTTTCCTTGCTTATAATGATTATGCCTATCGGGTAAATTTTTGGGGTGATGAAATTGATGAAATTGAATCCTTTGATCCTATTACCGGGAATACAATAGAAGAATTGGAGGAAGCGACCATATTTCCGGCCAATATATTTGTCACGACCAAATTTCGTATGCAAAAAGCTATTCAAAGCATAGAGGAAGATCTTGTAAAACAAGTCGAATTCTTTCATGATATCGGAAAATCGCAGGAAGCCAAGCGTTTGCATGAAAGAGTGAACTACGATCTTGAAATGATACGTGAGTTGGGACATTGTCCGGGTATAGAAAACTATTCCCGCTACTTCGACGGGAGACCGGCAGGCACACGACCTTATTGTTTGTTAGACTATTTCCCTGATGATTTTATTACCATCATTGATGAAAGTCATGTTAGCCTTCCTCAAATCCGTGCCATGCATGGAGGAGATCATAGCAGAAAACAAACGCTTGTAAATCACGGATTCCGGCTTCCTGCAGCCATGGACAACCGTCCTTTAATGTTTGATGAGTTTGAAAGCTTCGTGGGGCAAATCATTTACGTTAGTGCAACACCTGCCGATTATGAGCTTGAAAAATCGGAAGGAGTCGTTGTTGAACAGCTGATCAGGCCTACAGGTTTACTGGATCCGGTAATTGAGGTAAAGCCTTCTCTGAATCAGATAAATGATTTATTGAATGAAATCAATGTTCGTACTGAAGCTGGCGAACGAATTCTTGTCACTACCCTTACGAAGAGAATGGCAGAAGAACTTACAAATTATCTGCTCCGTTTTGATGTTCTCTGTCGCTACATTCATTCTGATATTGATACTTTAGAAAGAATTGAGATTATGGAAGGCCTTCGAAGCGGCAAGTTCGATGTATTGATTGGTGTAAATCTGTTGCGTGAAGGTCTTGATCTTCCCGAAGTATCACTTGTGGCAATCCTTGACGCTGATAAGGAGGGATTCTTGCGTTCTGAGCGTTCTCTTACTCAAACAGCGGGCAGAGCTGCCCGGAACATCAATGGGAAAGTAATTATGTATGCTGATAAAATAACGAATTCCATGCAGCGTACCATAGATGAAACAAATCGCCGGCGTGAAAAGCAATTGAAATACAATGAGAAATATAAAATAACTCCTAAGCAAATTGTAAAGGCCCCATCCAATATTTTGCGTGAGGTTAGAAACATTACCGGACAAGGTAATGCCTATATTGAATCGGGAAAACCTGATATTGCTGCTGATCCTGTTGTTCAGTATATGAACAAAGAGGCCATTCTAATGGCTATTACCAATGCCAAATTAAACATGGAAAAAGCTGCCGGAAAACTTGATTTTATTGAAGCTGCCCGGTATCGGGATGAACTATATGCTTACGAGAAATTGTTAAATAAAAAATGAAGAGAGGTACCTGGCATATTGTACCTTCCGATAAGAACTGGCAAAAGTTATATTATGTTGCAAATAAGGTATTGAAAACTCTTGAAAGCATGGATTGAAAATGGTCTGATAACAAGAAAATAAAAAGAGCGGTTCTTTTGGAGAACCGCTCTTCTACTATATAGGTGTGTTCAGGTGTTTTATCCTAAATACGTTTTAAGCAATTTACTACGTGATACATGGCGCAATCTCCTTATTGCTTTTTCTTTAATTTGTCGTACACGCTCTCTTGTGAGACCAAATCTCTCCCCGATTTCTTCGAGGGTCATCTCCTGGCAACCTATGCCAAAAAATAATTTTACGATATCTCTTTCACGATCTGTTAAGGTAGCAAGTGCTCTTTCAATTTCCCGTGTAAGTGATTCGCAAAGCAATTTTTTATCAGCTTTCGGAGAATCATTATTTACGAGGATATCAAGAAGGCTGTTGTCTTCACCATCTGAGAATGGGGCATCTACTGATACATGACGTCCCGAAACCCTGAGTGTATCAGATACTTTTTCTTTCGGCAATTCCAAAGTTTCAGCCAACTCCTCTGGTGTTGGAGTACGCTCATATTCCTGTTCAAATTTTGCGAATGCCTTGTTTATTTTATTTAGTGAGCCTACCTGATTCAGAGGAAGACGGACTATTCGTGATTGCTCTGCCAGGGCTTGCAAAATAGATTGGCGTATCCACCATACAGCGTATGATATAAATTTAAAACCTCGTGTTTCATCAAATTTTTCAGCAGCTTTAATAAGACCAAGATTGCCTTCGTTTATCAGATCAGGCAAACTTAAACCCTGATTCTGGTATTGCTTTGCCACGGATACTACAAAACGAAGGTTAGCCCGGGTAAGTTTTTCTAAAGCCGTTCTATCTCCCTTCTTTATTCTCTGTGCCAGGTCGACTTCTTCCTCAACCGAAATTAAACTTTCCTTGCCTATCTCCTGTAGATACTTGTCTAATGATGCACTTTCACGATTTGTGATTGACTTTGTGATCTTTAACTGTCTCATACTCCTACTACAAATTTATCGCGAATTTATATTATATTTTATTTAAAATCAATATTTATAAGCCTTGCAGCTTGTGTAACAAAAAGGCCTGCAAAATTGCAAGCCTTCGTTATTATTGAATCTTGAAACTTTTACTTCAAACCAAATGCATAATACTGTATCACTCCATTGGGGTATATTCCTTCAACGTAAACACCCCCATTTGTTTCCTTAATAATTTTCCCCACATCATCTATAGTGTATACAGGTTTATTGTTTATTTGTGTTATAATAAAGCCTTCTTTAACTCCTTCAGCCCTGAGTTTTCCGGATTTTATTTCTGCCACTCTGACTCCATATTTTACGCCCAATTTGTTTTTCTCATTTTTGTTTAAATTTTCAAATCGGGCACCTAGAATGCTGTCGAAGTTTCCAGCAGATACGTAACTAGTTTTCCCTTGCAGATTACGTAAAGTAACATCAAATTGTTTCGTTTTGTCATTTCTTTTTATTACCACTGTAACTTTATCATTGGGTCTGAATTTGCTTATCTGCTCCTGCAGTTCACCAGGACTATTGACTCCCATTCCGTTTATAGAAATAATAATATCTCCTTGAATAATGCCGGCAATTTTTGCAGCTCCTTCATCCCTGACATCTGCTACATAAACACCTTCCAGTTTATCCAGATCCTTTTCCTTTGCCAGGTCAGCGGTAATGTCCTGTATGCTCACTCCAAGAATAGCTCTTTGCACCACACCAAATTCAATCAGGTCTTTTACTGCCTTCTGCACTATGCTAACCGGAACGGCAAATGAAATTCCGGCATATCCTCCTGATGGAGAAATAATAGCTGTATTAATGCCCACAAGGTTTCCACGAATATCGACAAGAGCACCACCACTATTTCCTCTGTTTACTGCAGCATCAGTTTGAATGAAAGATTCCATTCTGTACTGATCCTGAATGATACCTATATTTTTCCCCTTTGCGCTTACAATTCCGGCTGTGACCGTAGATGTTAAATTAAATGGATTGCCCACAGCAAGAACCCACTCCCCCACCTGCAAGGCATCTGAATCGCCCCAGAGAATAAAATGCAATCCTTCTTCCTTAACTTTCAACAAGGCCAGGTCGGTACTCGGATCGGTACCAACAACCTCTGCCTGGAACTCCCTTTTGTCGTTGAGTGTGACATACACTTTTTCACTGTTTTCAACCACATGATTGTTCGTAACAATATATCCATCCGCAGAAATTATGACTCCTGATCCAAAACCAACCACGGGTTGAGCATCACGAATACCATCGCCATAAAAAAAATCTAAAATCGGATTGTATGATTGACGTGTTGATTGTGTTTTGACATGTACTACAGCTTCAACAGATTTTTGGGCTGCCTGCACAAAATTAAATGTTGTAGGATCCATTCCTGCCGGAAGATTTGCAAAATTTGCCGGTTGTAGAATGTTTGCGGTAACAATTTTTTCTTCTTTTGGAACAAACTTCGCATAGATAAATACTGCAATAAGCCCCCCAACAAGAGCTACCAGAAACGTTCCAATAAACTTTCTCGTTTTCATGATTGTGCTATTTTTTTCAAATTTAGTAACCATTTTCATTCTATTTTTGTTTTCACCAAAAATTATGCCTTAGACCTGTACAAGATTTCTATCATCGAAATAACGCAATAATTGTACAGATTGTGCTTTAGGATACCGGTATTTAACAATCTTTAACTGTAGATTAGCCTGCATTATTCATAAAAATGAATGAATTTTAATTATTTATTTGTGATACA
>CAYQDZ010000054.1:0-14882 GCA_964416375.1 uncultured Bacteroidales bacterium | reverse complement strand
GTTTAACTATTGTATAGTTATATGTTATGGCTGGGAAGGCAGAATTACAACAAATCAGTGAGAAAGAGTTTCGTGTAGGAAACAATAAAGTATTTCTATTGGAGGACGATATTATTTATATTGAAGCTTACGGTGAACAAACTGACGAAATAGCATTTGCCCATCTTAATCATAATGAAATATTAGTCAAACAATTATCGGGGAAAATAAATTATTTGGTTAATTTAAATGATGCAGGGAAAAGTTCTCCAAAGGCAAGAAGGATATGGCAGGAACTAAGTGAGGCGGAGACCACGAATAAGACTGCACTTTTTGGAATGCATCCGGTAGCAAAACTTTTAGCTTCTTTTGTTATCGGGGTAACAAAAAGGAAAAACATGCGTTTTCATAGTAGCAGGGAAGAAGCTGTGAACTGGTTGAAAACATGAAGAATCTTTATATAAACATTGATATTAGCGTGATTGAAGTATGGGAGATCAGCGAGACAAAGAGAGAATCAACAAACTTCTAGATACCGTGATGAAAGTTGCCCGGGGAGATTATTCTGTTCAGAATGAGTTGTCCGGCGAAAGCGATGATCTTGATGCCCTTGCTATGGGATTAAATATGATGATCGATGATCTGAGAAACAATGTGAACCTGAAATCACAAAACAATAGGATCAGGGCCATAAATGATGAATTGAAAAAGGCTAAAAAGAAAGCACAGGAAAGCGATCGGTTAAAATCTGCTTTTTTGGCTAACATGAGTCATGAAATCAGAACACCCATGAATGCCATCATGGGGTTTTCTACTATGCTGAGACGGTCTGATATTTCTCCGGAAAAACAGAAAAAATTTTATGCTCATATCGAAAATGCAGGAAATCAGTTGATGACTCTTATCGATGATATATTGGATTTATCCAAAATAGAATCGAATCAATTAAAGATACATAAGTATTATTGTAATGTTAACGATTTGCTTGAGCAGGTATTTGAAATAGTAAAGCATAACAAAAGACTTATAGCAAAACCGGATATTCAGTTGGTTTATCATAACGGGCATTATAAGGATTATTGCATTGTGAATACCGATCAGGTTCGTTTTAAACAGATCTTTATTAATCTGATGAATAATGCCATTAAATTTACTGAAAAGGGTCGTGTAGAACTTGGGTATTCCTTGCTAAAGAAACAAAACAAGGATATTGTAAAATTGTACGTGAAAGATACAGGCATAGGTATATCCGACGATTTAAAGGATGTTATCTTTGAAAGATTCAGACAGGTAGATAATGACCAGATACAGGAGGGTGCAGGCTTGGGTCTCAGTATTACCAAAGGCTTGGTTGATTTACTGGGTGGCGAGATAAGCCTTGAATCAAAATCCGGAACAGGTACGGTATTTCATGTTAGTTTCCCTTGTTTAATCGATCAGAAAAATGCAAATAAAGAGAAAGGTAATGCACAAATGGATCTATCTCCGGATCTTTCAGATTATACTGTTTATATTGCAGAAGATACTTTGATATCGTACATTTTGTTGGAAGAAATTCTTGAACCCTTCGGGATCAAGATGAAGCAAGCTGAAAATGGAAAAGAATTAATCGACCTGATTGAAAAGCAAATTCCTGATCTTGTTTTACTGGATATTCGTATGCCTGTAATGAACGGATATGAAGTGATGCATGAATTCAGGAGACGAAAATATACCTTCCCCGTTATCGCTCAAACAGCATACGCTTCGGATGACGAACGAAAACAAATTTTAAATTCAGGATGTAAGGGTTATATATCGAAACCTGTAAATCCTGATATGCTTATACGGGAAATAAAAAAACACCTTCGTATTAATTCCTGAATTGTTAATCAGACAGCCATTTTATTTGGCTGAGAAAGGTACTGATCATAGAATTAAAATAAGCACATATCAAAATAATGAAACATGAGCAAATTTTTCTATACTTTAAAGCGCAAGGATTATGTAAGTTTGATTGTCCTGATCGCCATTGGATTTGGCTGGCTATTGGTTGACCAATTTCTTTTATCAGCAAGTTATCAGAGATTTATAGCATTATTTCTATTGATTGTAAGCTTGTATTATGTTCAATTTCTGATTAACAAACCTTCTGATATAAAACGGTATGCAAACACAATTGCATTGATTACTGTACTTTTTGTTGTTATCGTTAGTCTGATCATGCATGCGATAATCAATAAGGATTTCACTTACAAATCCATTTTGATCTGGATAATTTCGGGAGCATTGCCTTATTTGGCAGGATATCTATACTTAAAAACAAAGAAAAAATAACATACGATCTGAAAACTGAGCGGATTATTTTTGAAACAGTTTATTCGCCAACAAGAAAGCTTTCCGATTTCATGATGATCTTACCTTCCTGATCAATCCCCCTGAGTAAGATCATGTATTCACCTTTTGTATCTCCGGTATGAAATTCTAATTGCTTTGGAGTATCCACTTTTACATCCAATGATGAATTCCAATACAGGCAATTTCTGGTAACCGGAATTCTTTTGTTCTCAGGAAGAGAAAAATCCTGACCCGTTTGAGTGCTGTATAATTTCAATTTGATGAAATTACCCCATTCAGGCAGATCAATTCCGGCCAGGTCTCCCTCTCTGGAGAAAAAGGATACGATTCCACCATAAGTCCGGTCTCCCCGGATGTAAGGAACGTCAATAATTTCGATGTGGTCAATTTTGGTTGGTGGTATGGTCAGAATACGGTTTACATCGTATATAGCCAGCAGATCGATCAGGATAAGAGGATCATTATAATTCAACTCGGTATGCAATCCCATAACTTTCAGGTAAAGGGACTTATTTTTCTGTCTGATTCCGATGTTGGGCATCAACTCGTAGATATAATCGCGCAAAGTCGGCAAGGCAATGTATTCATCCATGTTCAGTATATACTCCGGCTTTCCATAAAATGCCGAACCCTTATGTTCTGTTTGTGTTCCGGTTTTTGTGATTTGATCCAGGTAGTTTTGTTTTATCTGATGATTAAAACAAAGTTCATTGTACAGGTCTTTTTGTAATTCTGGTATTATAAAAGGCACAAAAGGAAGGTCCACAATTTTGGTACAAAAATCATTGTCAACAAGAATTATCGGTTTGCTGCCATCATCGGTATTTTTAGTGGTTATAAAAATTTCATATTCGCCTTCCATATCAGGAAATGAAATAACAAACCTGCCGGACTTATTTGTTGTGGCACCCAAAATTTCAGGGGAGTCTTTAAACATGGTCAGGTGAATCGGGTTGTATGGAATGGAAGAAGAATCAGCCCCGTTAATGACTCTTCCTGAGATGGATATCCCCCTGGTTTCAGGATAATACTCAGGTGCAAAATCAGGTTTTCTAAGCTTTGTAGATACCCTATGATGAACCGGATAAAGATCTTTTTTTATAACGGCAACTGATAAATCACTTATGAAATCCGAATCGGAACTAATTTTTACAGATACATTTTTTCTTTTCCCAAATTCTTTCTGATTGGTTTTAATCCTTATGGCGGAGTATTCAGGTAAGGTATCAGCTACTACTTTTGAAGTGGACAGTTTATTGTACAAGGGCTGCAATAAATCTGTCTTCCGGGGATTGATTAGTTGAATTGGTCTGTAGTAGTATTTGTAGGGTGAAAAATTTCGCATCCATTTTGTATAGGCCCTCAGGTAATAATTACCTGTTAATGCAGCAGATGGAATTTGTAATTGTCCTGAACAACCTTCAACATCGTATTTGTACTTACCCTGGGATACTGCCCGGCCGTCGGGCGTTATGATTTCAACATACAAAACTTTACTCCATTCCATTGATTTTATACTGTCTGCAGAGGTATTGTATGCCTTGAACAAGACAGTTTCTTCCACGCAATAAACATCCCTGTCGGTTACCACGACAACACTTTCCGTAAGATTTTTTGCTGCTTTCCAATTCATTTGACTGTAAGCATGAGAAAACGGGCCTAAAAGGATACTCAGTAAAAATGTATAATATGGTATCGGGTTTTTCTTCATATCAATCAAAAAATGGTGGTTTGTCAACGGTGCCTCCCAGAAGTGTACAGTCAAAGCATTCGGAGCCGGAGTAGCCCCATACCATTGGACCTTCGGGGTCTTTTGGATTTCTCATTCTCACCAGATACAAAGGTCTGGGTGCAATGGGCAAACCTGCATCGGGGTATATCGGTTTGCAATAAGGAACCTTTCTGAATGATAATTCTTCCACTGTTTTCAGTATCAATCGGTAAGTGACCACCGAAGATACACCGAAATAACCAAGGGCAATTTCATCGGGATGATCATCATTCGAAATATTGCTTTTTATAACAGAGGGCTGTTTGGCGAATAGGCCCTCTTCATCCTGGTTGTTCTCTTTCAGGATTTTCCAGAATTCATAAGCCGATTCACTGAGTGAATATTGTTTTATCAGGAGGCTGTAATTGTAGAGCAAACGCTGTGTATGATCATCCACAAAATGCAGGGGATATTTAATGTAGGTATTCTCTGTCAGATTGCTTGTAGACAATAGAAATATTTGCGGTAATTCTGATGTTTTGTAACAGATAAATTTAGAATAATCGGCCGGGGAAGCATGAAAACCGGTTTCATCGATGTAAGCTCTGATGGGCCAGGTAGAATGGTATTCAAAGCTTTCTTCAAGGCGAAAAAGGTATTTTTGTCCATAATCATCTGATGCAAGAAAATCCAGGTAAAACTGAGCCCCATCTATTAGTTCACCGGGCTCGGAAGTTGGAATACTCTGAATTTCATAATATACGGTATCAATAGACGGCGAGGGTGAATATTTTTCAAATGTGCTGCTGTAGTGTTTGTTTTCAGGCGTTGATATCTGAAGCCTGAAGTTTGAACCTTCCGACAGATAGTCTTCCGCTATATGTCCATAATAATGGCCTGGTTCATCGGGAGATTCTTCAAAACCAAAGCTATTTCCCTCTTCATCGATTACCTGAACAAAACAAGCAGAATAGGGTAAAAACTCCGGATCTTCGGTTGATGAAGTTTTTGAAAGAACAATTTTCTGAGTATCCGATTCATTGCTTACGATTCCGTCAACAACCAGTTTGGGGATATTCTCAATGTGTTCATCAATGTAGTACCTTTCCACACAAGATGTTAAGAGGAACATCATGAATACGATTACTGTGGTTGTTTTCATTGTTGTCATAACCTCTATCACATTATTCCACTGTATGCCATCGGATTTTGTTTTCATTCTATTCAAAAAAAGGGGGTTTTATCAGGCTTCCTCCCAAAAGGGTACAATCAAAACATTCTGTATAGGCATATCCCCAGACTATTCCATTTACCAATACCAGGTACAAAGGTCTGGGATCAGGAGGATAACCAACTTCAGGGATTGAGGGGGCGCAGTAAGGGACTTTTCTAAATGACAGTTCCTTAACCGGTCCCATGACGATTCTATGGTCAACTACTGAAGAAACACCGAAATAGCCCAGAACAAGTTCTTCGGGATTTTCATCCTGAAAGACATTGCTCTTTAGAGCGGAGGGCTGCTTATTGAAGAGACCCTCGATGTCCTGGTTATTCTCTTTCAGAATTTCCCAATATTCATAGGCCGGTTCACTGAGTGTATATTGTTTTATCAATATACTGTAATTATAAAGTAAGCGCTGGGTATGATCATCCACAAAATGCAAAGGATATTTAATGTAGGTGTTTTCTGTCAGATTGCTTGTTGATAAAAGAAAAATCTGGTTCATTTCCTGGGTCTGATAACAGATGAAAGTTGAATAATCAGCCGGGGGATAATGAAATCCTGTTTCATCAAGATAAGCTCTTTTGGGCCAGGTGGAATGATATTCATAGCTTTCCTCAAGGACAAAACGGAATTTCTGCCCGTATTCATCCGAAGCAAGAAAATCTAAATAGAACTGAACGCCATCGATTGAAATTTCCGGATCGGAAGTAGGAATGGTGGTGATTTCATAGTAAACGGTATCAATAGGCGGGGCAGGCAATATTTCTTCCTGTGTACTTCTGTAATGTTTATTGTCAGGAGTGCTGATAAAGAGTTGAAATTTCGCTCCTTCAAACAAATATTGCTCCTCTATTTGTCCGTAATAATTCCCCGGTTCATCAGTTGCCTCCTGAAAATCAAATGTTCTGTCCCCTTCATCCACAACATGAACAGTACAACCTGAATAGGGTGTGAATTCAGGATTATCGGGGGAAGAGGACCTGGAAAGTACTATGTGTTGAGTTTCTGATTTATTGCTTATGTAGCCCTCAACTACCAGCTTGGTTATGCTTTCAATGTGCTCATCCAGATAGTATCTCTCAACACAGGATATCATAAGGAATACTGTGGATGCAAGCATTATTTTAGTTTTAATTGTTGGCATAATTCCCAAGTTTGAAATTCCATGTTACGGTCAAAATAGGTATGCCAATCACCGAGTATTGATATCCTTTGATATATCCGTTTTCTGACATAAAATATACCGTATAGGCATTTTTTCGTCCGGTGAGATTATACACACTAATTACCCAATAGCTATGCATGATTTTTTTCTTCTTCAGATTGCCCTCCACCGTAAGGGAGAAATCCATTCTGAAATAATCAGGGATGCGGTATGCATTTCTGTCCGAATATTCAACATATGGATTATCGCCCATATAAAATATACTTTGAGGTAAAGTTATCGGTCTGCCGGTGCTGTAAGCTATATTTGAAGAAAATGATACCCGCCGGTTTACCCGGAAGTTGGCAATGACATTAAGCACATGGGGCTTATCATAGTTGGCAGGGTAGGTGTTTCCATGGTTGATATTTTGCCAGTCGTTTTCTCCGGCAATCTGTACTAAGGACCGGGAATAGGCGTAACTGATCCATCCGGTTAATTTCCCTTTGTTTTTGGCCAGCATCAATTCAATCCCAAATGCCGATTGATCTCCCTGTAAAATCGTAGTTTCAAGATTGGGTGTGGCAAGAAAATCGGCCCCGTCCTTGTACTCGACAATGTGTTGTGCTTCTTTATAATAGCCCTCAATTGAGGCACTGATTCCTGATTGGAGCAGGTCGAGATAGTACCCGGCTGAATACTGATTTGACCGAGGAGGAGCAATATGCGAATCTGCCAGTTTCCATTGATCATTAGGTGCAACAGCAACCGTGTTACTCAGCATGAAGAGATATTGTCGCATCTGGGTAAATGAAATCTTCAGGGAATTGCTGTGGTTGATCTTGAAATCGGCAGCCAAACGAAATTCCGGGCCATGATAGGAGCTTATGACTTTTCCCGACCCATATTCGGTCGAATCAAGAACGGTATTTTCTGTTTTGGCTTGATCGGGATAATAGCTATACACATTTTTTGGTCCCAGTTCGTTGTAGTAACTGTATCTTAAGCCGGCATAGATACTAAACCAGTAAAAAGGAGAGTAGGTATCATCGAGAAACACAGCTGATTCAACACCCTGTTCTTTCCCCAAAGGAAGAAGTTGTATCCTGGATTCAATACCATATGGTATTACATCCCCTCTTTCCAGTTGATAATAGATGGAACTTAGTCCCCCGTTAATGATGTGTTTTTCACCTAAAAGCCAGTTCATATTGTATTTCACTTCTTGGTGTTTTAGTTCATACTGGTGTTCATAAGCAGCAGAAATAGACCCCTTCTCAATGGTGCTGAATTTGTAAGTGCTGCTGATTAATGTGAAATAGGATTTAAGGGCTGGTGAAAACCGGTGAACGTAGTTTAACGCACCTCCGGCATTTGCATATTCATGGTCGGTGAGTTCATTCAGACTAAAATAATCCTTGCTGTGATAGGCAAAAAGGTTCAGATGGTTTTTTGGGTTGACTTCATAATCTGTCCCGATGGCCACATCATAAAAGCGGGCATCGCTGTTTCGGAGAGCCGGATCGTTCATGCGGTTTAATATCCAGTCGGAATAGGATGAACGTGCACTCAGCATAATGGATGCCTTGTCTTTTATCAAAGGATATTCGGCGGAAACCTGTGCCGATATAGGGCTTATCCCCCCATGGGCAAAAAACTTATTTTTATTGCCTTTCCTCGTTTCTACATGAAACACCGAAGACAATCGACCGCCATATTGTGCCGGAACATGGCCTTTGTAAATGGAGAAATCATTGATAATAGTTGTATTGATAGCTGAGAAGAATCCAAACAAATGAGAAGTATTATACACAGGTATGGCATTCAGATAGAAAAGGTTCTGATCAACATTACCGCCCCGCACATTTACACCTCCCGATGATTCGCCAACACTTACCACTCCCGGTAACATTTGGGCGATCTTCATTACATCTTTTTCTCCCATGAGCGAGGGCAATTCCTTGACTGTCTTGATGGATATCCTTTCAAGACCGGCTTTTGATCCGCGGGAATAGATCTCATCTGCTTTCACAGTGACTTCGGCAATTGAGGTTAAACGGGGTTTCAACTGCAGGGTGAAAAATCCATTGGAGCGTACATCCAGTATACACTTGACATTTGCCATGCCCAGACACTGAAAGGAGGCTGAGTATTTTCCGGGTTTTAAAGCCATGCTCATGGAACCATACTGATCGGTAATCGTCCCCAATTGCAATTCTTTAATGTATAGTGTGGCGCCAATCAATGGCTCTCCTGTTTCCTTGTCTGTAAGTTTACCGTTTATAATGGTTCGTTTATCGCGGCGACCCTGTTCCGAATTTCCAATAACAATGGTTTCAATCATGTCGGGTTCACGACCCTTAAGGTATTTTTCCTCGATGATCAACTGCTCATGCTGTTCATTATCATCTGTGTATTGTTTCGCACTGAGGGAGTAATCCGGTAACTCCGGAACAAATGATTTGTCTGGCAGAATGTACACATTTCCTCCCTGATCAATGGCAAAACCCAGATAGGTATGGATGAGTACCCTGCCCAATAGTTTCTTCAGCGGAATGCTGTCCGCATCCATGTCTACCTGGATGGATTCGACCCATTCCTCTTTAAAATAAATTTTTATGGGATAATTTTCCTCGAGTTGCCCGGCAAACTGATGAAAGTTTAGATTTTTATAACTGCCACTGATTTTAAAATCAGGTATATTTTGTGAAAATATAGTCGTCGACAAGAATGCAAATACAGAAATCAGGTAAATCGTTATTTTCATTCAACTATATTGTTACAAACTATTATAAGTTCCCGAAACTGATCGTCCTGCAGCTTTTTCATTCTGATCCGCTGAGAGGAAATATATTGTTTTATTTCTTTTCTTTTCTGATCAGGAAAAATTTGCAAAAAGCTTCGTCTGCTTCCAAATGCTAATATATTATCATTGATGACAATAAAAGGTTTTTTAATCTCCTTGCTGTATTTATATCCGGATTGAACACCTACATTCTGAAAGAGAAATTCTTTGCTGTGGCTTATATAGGCAGAAAATTTACCGGGGTATACCTGTTGAATAAATTCATTGTCAATCTCACCAAACGGATTTTTTATAAAAACACGTTCATTGATCATCACGGAGTCGATGGATTGATTGTTCAGGATAATGGCCTGCTGAGCTCCGCTGTATTCCTTGTATTCGAGTATGAAGATCTGCTTATGCAATTCATATTTTATTTGAAGATCTGAATACACTCTTCCGGACACGGACAGGCTTCCTGAAAAAGCCTCTTCCTGAATCCAGAAAGGATGCCCAATGGCATCCCGGTTTTCCCTGTAATATTTTTTACCGTTGTACAGATGGGTGTTGAGTCCGTATGCTTTGTCAAAATCCTCATGTAGTTCTGTCAGTTTCACCGACTGACCCAGGCAAACAGAGTTTACCGGCAGAACGAATGACAGGGGCAGAAGAAGATAAAGAAATATGCTCTTGTAATAAATCACCAATCAAGAAAATTGATTAAAAATCCTGAAATCCAAATATACAAACTATTTTGGAGCATTAACCCTGTCAAATATCATTTTACAAGAATAGATTAGCTTCCATATTTATCACCGACGGGTCATCTGATAATTCTGTAATGCAATAAATAACTACAATTTTGAATGCATTCTTCAAGTCGCGAGATTTGTACTATGGTCTCTAATTGCAAAATTTTCTGATTACGGCATAGGCTTCTTTTAACCCGAGTTCTCCTGCAATTCCCAATTCAACACAACCTTCTTCGTTCTGATCCAGAAAGATCTGCAGCAAGGCTTTATTAAAGTGTGCCTCGGCGATTTTTTTCTGTTCAGCCACCAAAGAAAACTCAGCCAAGGCTCCTGTATAATCTTTCATTAAGAATCTGCTATACCCAATATTGTATCTGGCATAAAGAAAATCAGGGTCAATATCCAGTGTCTTATGAAGGTCGTATAAGACATCAGAGTACACCCTTAGGGTCCGGGAATTATAATTCTCAACAAGTTTTTGATCCCAGCTGGTCTCATACAATAAGTTTTGCAGTTGGGCTATCCGGGAATTTGCTCTGCTAAAAAGGATAAATACATTTCTCGGCTCATAAGCAAGAGCACTGTTAAAATCAAGTATGGCTTCATTTGGTTTATTCAGCATATTTTTAAGCAATCCACGCTTAAAATAATCATTCATCTTGGGTTTTCCTTCCCCGATTAAACTATCTAGTTTATGTATCTTATTTTGAATGAAAATAACATTCTGACTTTTATTTTCAGCAAGCCGTATGCTTCTTATTTTGTACTTGATCATGTTGTCTTGCAGGGATTCAATCTGCTGAATAAAAAATGAAGAATCAATGATTGCCTGAAAAATTGGTTTTAGATCTATTTCTGTTTCAATATACTGCGCTTTTTGTTTCTTCTCATCTTCCTTGATAAAATCATTTGATAAATGTGAAAGACGTAGAATCTGCAGTCCCTCGACAGATTTGGTACTGTCATTTTTTGAGAGATTTTTTTCCATTAGACTTTCATACAATTGCAAATCCTGTTTAGCGCTTTCTATTTTACCAATTTCTTTTCTGACAAGTGCTCGCTGGTAATATGCATCGGCAAAATCGGGGAACAATTCAATGGCTGAACTGAAACTTTGAACTGCCTGTTCAAAGTGGCCTAATCGAGCCAGGCTTATTCCCATATTATAGTAGACAAGCATATTATCCGGATTCTGATTTAATATGTGCAGAAAATCTGCAATTGCTTCGCCTTCCATATTCTTATTGGAATTGATTAATGCCCTGTTAAAATAAGCCAGTTCATTCTCAGGTGATATTTCAATCACCCTGTTCAGATCCTGGAGAGCACTTTCATATTCCATCATTTCAATTTTTATCAATCCACGCTGGAAATAAGCATAAGCGTTCAATGAATCAAGACTCAATGCAGAATCTATATCGGCCATGGCAAGATGAGTTTCTCCCAACCGGGCAAAGGCGGTACCCCGTTCTACAAGGGCCCGGCTATTTTCAGGATTTCGATCAAGACACTTTGTGAAATCAAGGATTGCTTCATCAAAGTTTTGAAGTTGAGCATGAATTACTCCACGAAAAATAAAAGCATTGGGATAATTAGTATCCAATGCAATTACCTGTTCAATATCAGCAAGCGAAAATTCATAATGACGTAAGTTTAAATAGCTTAACGACCTGTAAAAATAAGCATCAGTAAATGTTGAATCAAGTTGCAGGGCTGAATTAAAATCGTTGATGCCTTGCTGCAATTTAAAATTTTCGGAACGTACGACACCACGGATCATATAAAGTCTGGGAAATTCAGGCAGACAACCGATGGCTTTGGTTAAATCGATCTCTGAGCCAAGCAGGTCAGTAAGGTAGTATTTTGTTAAACCACGTAAAAAATACCCTTCATAAATGTTTGGATGGTCTTTAATATAATAGGTAAAGAAATTGATAGCCTCAACATAGTTCTCCTTCCATAGTTCCATTTTTCCTAACTGCAGATAGCTATGGCGGTACTGCCCGAATGTTGACAAAGCCATTAGCAGGAGCATACAAAGACAGATAAATCGCAGTTTTTTCACTTCTTACAAAACTATCTTTTTCAATTCAGTTTTTTCAAAAGCAAGTGTTAATAATTCTGAAATTGCATTTTTCTATTGTACTTTCCTGCCATGTGCAGTTGGTCATACTTCGCTTAAGCTTTGAATGATAAGAGGTGAGGTTAAAATCAAATTACAAAAATTCAAATTTCAAGAAATGGGTAATTTTTTAAATACCATGGTATTATATCCCTACATAGATAGTGCATATAACTCAACTTCATTTCATCGATTCATCCAACCTTCGCTTCACAAGTGCAGCTATGGCCGGCAAAGCAGTCAATCAACAAACCAACTAAACCACTCAACTTCTATTCTTTTTACAGATTGCGCACCCTTGGTGCTTGGATGCAATTTTCTATTTATACCCGGAGCTTTGCTCAGGGCTTTTTATAGCGCACCGTTGGTGCTTAATAATCTTTTCTTTTTATGTTTTATGTTGTCATTGAGTGAACCCCAAAGGAGTGAAATATCAATAGCCCCGGGCAACGCCTTCGAGTGTTCGAAACATGTAACAATAAATTATTACCTGTTTTCTATATTTGCCCTCAAGCCGGGCCATTGTCATTAAGTTAAGGATTACTACAAATTTTTATACTGATAATGATACCTTCTTCGACGATATACATTTCGCGTAAAACTTCGATTATCCCTTATCGGAATTAAGTTGGCCCATATTGAGTTTACAAGCTTTTCGATTAGGTTTATTTCTCCTATGTTTTTAAATAATGTCACTAAATTGTCCCTTATTTTCGATATGGCAATTGTAATATTCACTTTGTAACGATGTTTTTCCCTTTTAATTTCTTTTATAGGCATATGGGAGAAGATAGATGCTAAGTTAGACAGTAAAATCATTGCATTAAACTCCTGCAAAATAGAATGAACATTATACCCGGAAAAGTCTTCAAGTCTTATTTGATGTTTATCGACCTTATATGATTCTTCAACTCCCCATCTTAATCTGTATAGATCCTTAAAGCAGCTATGGGGATAAACCTCATTTTCAATCATAGAAGTAATCAAAACTTCGTATTCACCAGTCTTAAGCCGTACTTTTACTACCCTAAGCTTTAATGCCGATGTATCCAGGCCTTTCTTATAGAAATTTTTCTTAAGATGCTTCGGAATTTCTATTTCTACAATTCGTTCATCATCCTCTGATCCAACTAATTCTTGAGCAATCTTCCAATTTTTTATAGTCAATCTGCAACAAAAATTAATTCCCTTATCGAGGAATGTTCGAAATAAGTATAAAGAAGGATAACCTCTGTCCATTAAAACTAAATCATCGTGAGAGCAACATTTCAAATGTTGCTCTGCCAGATATTGCTCCCCATTCTTTCTACTAGCAAGTATTGCATCTATTGTGATCCGGTTAAGAACCTCGTAATACTTTGAGAATCTTGCTAATACTATACTTTTCTCACTTCTCCGATGGGAGTAGTCTCCATATTTGGCAATAGTTTCTGAATTAGAAGGAAGAAGAACTTCTGATCCATCAATGGCTAATAAACGATGTCCCTTCCACTTATGATATTGATAATCCGAATAAAAACAATCTACCGCTTTGGTGTTGAGTTCTCTAAAGGCTTCTGGAGATATTTTCTTTCTGGCTTGAGAGAACGCGCTTTTGCTTACAAATTGCTCTGATATACTTGTAGCATTATATTTACAAAAAAACCTATCCAGCTCTCTTTGGAGGCTACTTTGAATTGATGTAAGAATAAAAAGAGTAATTGATTTAAAAGAGAAACAGCGCTTTCTTGTAAATGCTGTTTCAAAGGTTTTGTGTTTTAAAATAAATTCTTCACTCGTAAGACATTTATTGATTAGCCTAATGAGTTTGGCATGATTTTTCCGCAAGATTGCCCCTTGATTTACGATCTGTGGTACGCATAATGTTTTGATTTTTAAGATTTAACATACTTAAATATACAAAAATCAACTGTAATTAACAATTATTCAGGAGGTTACATCTTAACTTAATGACATTGTCAAGCCGGGCAGGCTTTTACTTTTTTATTCACCTTATATTTTATTTCAAAGGTGTTCATGAGCTCACCGCCATTCGGCGGTTCGGTTCCTTAATGAGAAAAGTAAACAAAAGAATCAAGAAAAAAAGTAAGCTTGTTTGTTTTTCATTGCATACTTATCTCGCTGAGCACGCATTTTTTTCAGCGCTTTTGCAAATCACTGTATTCCAAAGGTTTAAATTTCAAAATACAGTTATCAAAATAGATAAATGTAGTAAGGAATACATACGTTTCGAACACTTGAAGGCAACGCCCGGGGATTGGATGCAATAAGAAAAAGCATTTCGACTATAAACCTGATTTAGGAAATAAACATTCTTCGAAATGCAAACTGCTGACATGCGAAAAGGATATAAATTAACTTTGTTAAGCTCGCCCAGTGGGCTTCGGTTTTTTCTTAGAATACAAGGTACATGTTGAGAAATGCCTTTTGCCTTCTCTCATATAACTTCTTCCTCCGAACTTAACAAGCAACCAACAACCAGCAACCTGCTTCACATTAGCACCTTCCCACTTTCTCCTCTTCTCAACTTCCAACTCCAAACTACTCTTCACCCTCTCAACAACCGAGGGTAACGAGCTCGATGAAGTTATTTACACAGTTAAACGATTACACAGTTAAACTATCCCAACAACTCACCAACTCATCATCTTCTCAACTTATCAATTCACCCAACTTCATTTCATCAACCATTCCATTGTAAAATCCTTCATCAAAATGTTCTTTTTTAATAAAAAAGACAAATAACCTTTTTCAATTCCATCTGTTAACTATTTTTGCAGGCTGTTTTAAAATTATTGAGAAAAGAATGGATATTAGAAATATTGCG
>CAYQDZ010000053.1:7968-14961 GCA_964416375.1 uncultured Bacteroidales bacterium | reverse complement strand
ATCGTATAATAATTCTTATGTTAAATAGAATTTAAGATTAATTATACAACACTTTTACTAGTTTCATCGAAATTCAGATTCATAATATAACTGGTACTTCTGCCACCTCCGGAATCTTTCATTAAGACTCCTTTATCTATTAAATCCTGGATGTCTCTTAGGACGGTATCCTGAGAACATTTTGCCATCTTCGCCCATTTTGAAGTGGTTAATTTACCATAGAAATCATCCAGCAAATGATTAATCATAATTTGCTGTCGTTTGCTTAATATCGTGGTTGCATGTTTCTCCCAGAACTTCGCTTTCGCTAAAACTTTTCTTAGAGTTTCTTCCGTAAATTCAAGGGCTTGGATTAAGCATTCCAGAAACCACTTTAGCCAATTTGTAATTTCCAGTGATCCTTTCTGAGTGCTTTCTAAGGTCTCGTAATACTTCTTCTTTTCAATTTCAATTTGAGCAGACATACTATAAAAACGTTGTTTCGTTTTATCAGCTCTAGCTAACTGCATATCTGCAATCGCCCTGGCAATTCTTCCATTTCCATCGTCAAATGGGTGAATTGTGATAAACCACAAATGGGCAATTCCTGCTTTAATAACTGGTTCGATAGAGACTTCTTCATTAAACCAGTAAATAAAATTTTTCATTTCAGTCTCTAGCAAATCAGCTGAAGGTGCTTCAAAATGCACTTTTTCTTTCCCCATTGGACCTGATACTACCTGCATGGGGCCAGTCTCATCCTTTCGCCAATCAGCAACAGTGATTTTATGCATGCCGCTTCTGCCAGTTGGGAAGAGTGCTGCATGCCAGTCAAACAAACGGTCTCTTGATAATGGTTTGTCATATTTCTGTGTTGCGTCTAGCATCATTTCAACGACTCCATCAACATTACGATCTGCAGGAATCAGACCAGATATATCCATACCCAATTTTCTTGCAATTGATGAGCGAACTTGCTGCATATCGAGGCTCTCACCTTCAATCAGGGTCGATTTTACAACATCAATGGTCAGAGTCTCCAGGATGGCTTCCTCTTTTAAAGAAAATCCTAATGCTGCCATCTTGCCTAATAATTTACCCTGCAGATTTCTAACATCACTTACAGAGTTTAATAATGAACTATCGTTCCATATAAATTTTGGCCAATCTGGATGTTGATGAATATGCATAATCTCCTTAAATTATGCGGTAAATATACGCCATAATCTTCGCAAAACAAATTATTCCCCTTAAATTATGCGGAAATTAAAACTATTAATCACCGCATACTACCAAATACACTAGTTATTTTCTATTCCACACCCATTCCGCTACGCAAAAAGCGTGTTGTTTTCTACAATTTAATTAGCAGCCCCTCCCCTTTCAAATTTGTGTTTATTTTAAACTTTGATTCTCTAATAACGTCCTGATTGTATAATACGACCAAAGCAATTCATCACAGTAGCATGAATAAACCTTGTAGATACCACAAACTGACTCAACAATCCGTGTTTCGCCATTGTGCACCATACCATGAAGTACCAAAGAATAATGTTGACAGATGGTGCACTTTGTTTAGGGTACATATTACCGTGGGTTTCACCCACGGCTACTGATATTTCAGCCCTTTGGGCTTTGGTTTTCGATATACAAATTGGGGAAAACCACCACCCTGACAGGTAGAGTGCTTATTACAATAAAAAAGGGGCCGAGAGGCCCCCTTCAACCAAAACAATTACCTACCCTGTATCACTCTTCTATCTGTTCTTTTAACACCAGGTATCCGTAAGATTCCAATGTAAGAGCATTTCCGGTATGGAATTTCTGTTTTGTAAACACATCGTAATAGGTTTTGCCGGTGTATTTGCCGGGAATTTGAAAGTCCACAATCCGGTCAGAAAGGTTCGTAATAACAAGCAACTCTTCGTCCTCATTGCTGCGTACAAATGCAAAAATATGATCCGCTTTTTCCGTTTCCATAAATTCCATTGCACCCCCGGCAGAGCCGTTCCATAGCACCTTGTTGGTTTTCTTCAGATCAATAAAGCCCTGATAGATCTTCTCCCATTTGCTTTCCTGCCATGCTACCTGGTCCTTCTCAAAAAATTCGAGGCGTTTTGTTAATCCTGTTTCCTGGCCCGTATAGATCAATGGCATTCCGGGAACGGTGAAAGTCAGAAGAGCCATTACCTCAACTGCCTCTCCCATACGTTCAAACTCGCTTCCGTTCCAGGAGTTTTCATCATGGTTCGTAATAAAATTCATACGGTATATGCCTGGATCATAAACACTGTCCTGTTTCATAAAATATTCTTTCAAATCCTGAATTGTTTTCTCGCCTTGGGCTACATCATTCAGAATATGATGAAACTCCCAGGCATAATTCATATCAAATGCTTTTTCGAGAAGACAATTGTTTTCCTCATCTTCAGCCAGCATAAAAACCGGTTTGATACTATCCAGGGATGCGCGGGCCTCGTTCCAGAAATCGCAAGGTACCATTCCGGCAACATCGCAACGGTATCCGTCAATATCTGTTTCCCGGATCCAAAATTTCAGAGCTTCGATCATATACCTCTTTAAAGGATCATTATCATAATCGAGTTGGACCACATCGGTCCAGTCAAAAGGAGAAAACCTATTCCCAAGTGTATCTTTTTCATACCACTCCGGGTGATTGTATATCAAAGGATTATCCCATGCAGTGTGATTTGCCACCCAGTCAAAGATCACATACATCCCGTGTTTATGAGCTTCCCCAATTAATTCTTTTAGCTCATCAATGGTTCCATAATCAGGATTTGTTGCCTTATAATCTTTCACCGAATAATAACTGCCCAGCGAGCCTTTTCTGTTTAGCTCACCAATAGGATAAACAGGCATTAACCAGAGAATATCTAATCCCAGTTTCTGCAACCGGGGTAAATGTCCGGCAAAAGCTTTGAAAGTTCCTTCTTGGGTATATTGACGGATATTCACTTCGTAAATTACCGCATTGTTCGTCCAGACAGGGTGTTCAACAGAGGTGGATACTGCATGCGTCTTTTCCTGTTCGTGTTGGTTTATTCGTCCTTCCTGTCCGCAAGAGATCAGAACAATGGAGAGAATTATCGTTTGAGTGATTCGCTTTAATTTCATACAGCGTTTTATTATTTCTTTGTGATGATGTCAAAACTCATAGGTGCCAGGGTCACTTCCAATCCGTTCTCCGTACGACTGAATGACGAACCAAAATGAGCTTCCAGGTTTCCTTTTAATATTGATATCGGAATACTAATATTCAGTGTTCTTACTTCAGTACTTTTATTGAAAAGAACCACTGAAAAATCATCAAAATAACTCCGAATGTATGCGAAGGTAGTTTCGTCGCTATACAAAATCTGCAAATCGCCATACAACAAAGCCATGGAAGAAGTTCTCAACCGGGTCAGTTCCTGAACTTTTGTTTTTACTTCTTCTTCCCTGCTTGTCAAATCTTCAAACTTCATCCATCTGCGGTTATCGGGATCATTCCCTCCGGGCAAACCGATTTCATCTCCGTAATAAATGACAGGAATTCCCGGTATGGTCAGGTTGAAGGCATGCAATAGTATGAGTTTGTCATACCCAATTGGATCCCCCACACCAATTTCCCTGTTCCAGCCGGCATACTTGCTGTCTTCATCAAACCGAAGGCTGCCGCCTGCCAGACTAATAAATCTTGGCCGGTCCTGGTTGCCGGTAATGTACCCCATCAGATTATGGTAACCATAATACCTGAGGCTTTGCGTAAGGCTGTTTTTTAGTCTTTCGAAGGATTCACCGTCTCTGGCAAAAACAGCCACTGCATCATCGTATACGTTAAAATCGAATTGCCCGTCGAGCATACCGGTACTTATATAGCTGTTGATCAATTCCGGACTTCCGTAGGTCTCACCTATCTGATAGATCATCGGATTGCAGGAATTTATTTCTTTGAGTTTCCGGGTAAGTGTTCGCCAGTACAATTCATCCACGTGTTTTGTTGCATCATGCCTGAACCCGTCAATACCAAATTCCCTGATCCAGTATACGGCTGAATCGGTCATGGGCCCCACAACTTCCGGTTTCCGCAGATCAAGGGTAGGCAAAAAGGTGTCGAACCAGGTAGTTAACCTGTATTCATCCCATTTTTCAGTATTTAAAGTCCCGTCGGGCAAATAGAGATCGGTCGCCCATTCGGGATGTTGGAGATATACCGGATGAAGCTCATGAACATGGTTGGCTACATAATCGAGGATGATGTTCTTGTCCTTATGGTGCGCCTCATCTACAAGGTTCCGGAATTCCTTCCCGGCACCAAAACGATAATCGATTTTTACGGAAGATACGGGCCAGTAACCATGGTAGCCTGAGAAACGTGTATGCGGTTCTTTGTACAGACCATACGCTGAGGTCGGATTTTGGGTAATGGGCGAGAGCCAGATGGTATTTACCCCCAGGCTGTCAAAATATCCCTCATCCAGAGTTTCCAAAACACCCTGCAGATCACCGCCAAAATAATTTGCCTGAGGCAAAATCTCAGGATCATCAACCGGTTCATCATTCCCGGGATTTCCATTTCGAAAACGGTCGACCATCATAAAATACATGATCATACTGTGCCGGTCAAAACGTGTAATATCTTCTGCCTGCAATACAATTCTCCCATTTTCAAGAGGGATCAGAATGTCGTTCGACAATCCATTTTCATTGTATGCATATACTCTGATAAAGGACCGGTGATCCTTGCTGATATTTTCTGGAATCTTTACAAGCACTATTTGGCCCCGGATCTCAACTTCCAGAAGAAAGTTTTGCCAGAATGCAAATGCCCCTGTAAGCGATCCATTGCATTCCAACTGAATTTCAGTTTTATTAAAACTTAGCGTACGAAGAAAAGGCAAATCCTCCTGCTGGTATTTTCCCACCTTAAGCAGTGAATTGAATCCTCTCATGTTGTTGTTTATCGAATCGGGATTGGACGAATCAAGCATTTCCTTTCCATCAGCCACAAGCAGGTACTGATATTCACCGGGGACAAGCTCAAATTCCTCTTTCCACAGGCCATTTACTTCCGACATGTTGGATAACTTCACATTCCAGAAATTCAAACTCCCGCGAATTTTTACCTCCTTGTATTTTTTTTCACCGGGGTCAAAGCTGATGGTCAGCTTTTCCTTCTTCAGATTTTTCAATAAAATGGAATAGTTCTGTCCGTCATTTGTTTCAAAACCAATTACGGAAAGCGGCGAAAGATCTTTTTCCCGTATAAGAGAATATGTATTCCTGTCCTCACCAGGCAGTGAAAACAGGTTGTCGGGAAATGTAATTTCATGAATTTGGTCCGGATCTGTAAAATAATCCTGCAAATAAAGCTTCAGGGTATCCGAATAAAATACCAAAGGAGAAGCCAAACCACAAATGGATCCCTGTATCTCATCTTGCTTATTTGATTGACAGGAGCTTGCTAAAATAAGTATGACCGTAATCGCTATGAAAAAATATTTCCTGTAGAGTTCGCTTTTTAACATGGCTTCTTATTCTTTAGAAAGTTCGAGGATCAGTGCCGACATGCCATCGATCTTAATTTGATCAAGGTGAGTGATTTTTTCACCTGAGATCACATTTATGGCTGATGAAAAACCCTGCAGCCCTTCTTTATATCTTTCCGTGTCCAGCAAAAGCTCCTTTTCATTTTTATTCAGGATAACCATGGCAGATTGCGAATCAGTGGATCGAAAATAGACATACACATCGCTCTCAGGGATAAAATGGGCCAGCTTTCCGCTATGAATTGCCGGTGTCTTTTTTCTCCATCTAAGCAGCTTTCTGACAAATTCCTGTGCTTCCATCTGTTCTTTATCCAAACCGATTCCAAGGAATGCATTTACTGTATCTCCTTCCCAGCCACCGGGAAAATCCTGCCGGATAAAACCATGTCCTTTGTGTTCATCTCCTGTCATTAGTATTTCCGTACCGTAATAGATCTGAGGTATACCTCGCGTTGTCAGGAGAAATGCCAGTCCCATTTTAAATTTATTGAGATCTTCGTCCAGTGAGGTATAAAAACGATTCACATCATGATTGTCAGGAAATATTAACAGGTCATCCGGATTGTTGTAAAGAAAATCCTGTGAAAGGATGTAATACAAACGTCTTAATCCCTGTGTCCACCCTTCCTCTTCATTGAGAGCTTCAATGACCGCATAATGCAATGGAAAATCGGTAACCACCGGAACATACGAGCGATATCCATCGGTATTTCTCTCACTATCCTGCCAGTAGGCAGTATGTGTTGAGCGCTGCAACCAGATTTCTCCCAGCAGGGTAAACGATGGATACAATCTCTTTATGGTGGCTGCCCATTCGGCCATGGCTGCTTTATCGGGGTATGGATAGGTATCCATTCTGATTCCGTCAATGCCGGTATATTCTATCCACCATACGGAATTCTGAATGAGGTATTTAATAGCAAATGGATTTTCCTGGTTCAGGTCGGCCATGGTCCTATCGAACCATCCATTTCCCATCAATTTTTTATCAAAATCAGAAGCATGGGGGTCCACTTTCACTTCACCGCGAAAATTGGACCTGGTAAATTCATCCCACTGGTTTACCCAGTCAGGCATGGGTAAATCCCGCACAAGGTAATGGTTGGTGCCAATATGGTTGAACACCATATCCATGATCACTTTCAGTTCTTTTTCATGAGACAGGTTCACCAATTCGAGGTAATCGGAATGGTTGCCGAACCTGGGATCAATCTTATACAGGTCCGTAATCGCGTATCCATGATACGATGTTTCAGGCATGTTATTCTCGAGCAATGGATTGATCCATAAAGCAGTGAATCCCATATCAGTTATATAATCCAAATGATTCATGATTCCCTTGATATCTCCCCCATGCCTTCCATCCGGACTTTTTCTGTCCGCTTTCTCCAGCATATCTTCCATACTATCGTTTGAAGGATCTCCATTTGAAAATCGATCGGGCATAAGCAGGTAAACTGCA
>CAYQDZ010000053.1:0-7868 GCA_964416375.1 uncultured Bacteroidales bacterium | reverse complement strand
CAACTGAATTTCATTGTACTCCATGCCGGTCCACCAGAATGGAGGATCGATCCGCTCAATCGAAAATTCATCTTGGGCAAATAATACTTTAGGAACGCCTGAGATCAATAAAAAAATGAAAAGGTAAATGGTTGAATATCTAAACATAGAGGCAAAAATTAAAAAAGGAAAAGCCCGGAAAGGATATCCGGACTTTTCAAATAGCAATTAATATCCCGGGTTTTGAGAGATCAGACTTTCATCGTTATAGGCATCCAAAGCCTTTTGGGGTATAGGAAATATCTCCTTCGAAGCATCGGTCACAGGTTTTTCAGTCCAGGCATCGGTAAACATGCCGAATCTTATCAGGTCCTGTCTCCGATGACCTTCCCAGTATAATTCAAATCCTCTTTCATCGATTATTGCCTGTTCGGTTAAAGCTCCCAGAGGATCAAGCCCACGTTTGACACGAACGGTATTTAAATCTTCCAGCCCACCACTATTTATTCTGAATTGTGCTTCTGCCCTCATGAGATATGTGTCTGCAATCCGCCATATTACAAAATCGTTGTCTGTTCTGCCTTGATCAATCGGAGGTACCTTGGGTTCATATTTAAGAACTCTCACCCCCTGGGCTTCAATTGCTCCCGAAAGAGGACATTCGGATGTGTAGATCAAAGGATCAGCCTGACGGGTTTCAAGAGCTACCCCATTTTCGTCATATTGCTGACCAACAAGAAAGCCCAAATTGGCGCCTGTTGTTGCTTTGATCCTGTCGTCCTGGAATCTTAAATCGTTGGCAGTATCTATTTTATTAAAGAAACTCTCCGGAACTGCAGCGCCATTCCATGGGCCATAATTACTTCCAAGGGTTTGACTGTAATGCAAAGTAGGGCGAATCCACTGTACATTGTTATCGACTCCCATATCCTGTTCATCATCCATAATGCTTACAAAAATTGCTTCGCCATTATCGGTAAAGAATTCCTGGTTTTCCACCGAAAAAATATCAAAGTAATCGTCTGCAAGAGCATACCTTCCCGAATTGATCAGTTCGTTGCAATATTGAAGGCATTCATCCCAGCCGGATGTACCGGTATATACTTCCTGGTTGAGGAATAGCTTTGCCAAAAACATTCTTGCTATATCCTTATTTATCCTGCCATAGGGAACATCATATTTATCTCCCAGTTCCGGGAGAACCAATTCAACCTGTTCAACAATGTAATTAAAAGTAGTTGGCCTGTCCCAGATCTGAGGGTTCTTTGTAAAATCTGTTTCCGTGTATTCCCGATAAGGACATTGTCCGTACAGATCCATATAATAATACATAAAGAATGCACGGAAAAACCTTAATTCTGCCTTATAAAGTCTTATTTCTTCTGTTTCTTCAAAATCATCAAGAAGCAACAATACATAATTAGCTCTTCCCAGGCCAATGGAAATCCTGTTCCAGGTATCTGAAATATCCCGATGCGTGGGAGACCATGTATGAAGATGAGCTTCAACATATACACCACCATCCCACCAGTCATTTCCCCTTGTTGGAAACATGCATTCATCTGTTGTGGTTTCCTGCAGTCCCCAAACACTCTGGCGCCACCATAGATCACGTAAAGCAGCGTATATGGGGCCAACAAGGCTAGGTATATTCTCTTCCTGGTTAATGATTTCTTCACCACCTGTTTCATCTAATATTTCTTCCTCCAGATCGGTACATGAAGGAAATGAAAATCCAAGAAATATTAACAAAAGTATCTGTAAACTATTTTTTATCCGTTTCATTTTCTTATGGTTTTAAAATGTCACATTAAGTCCTAAAGTAAAACTCCTGGCTTTGGGATAATTTGTATTATCGATGCCCAGAGATGCAATTTCATCCTTCTTTGCATCTGTATTTACATCAGGATCATAGCCGGAATAATCAGTAATTAAGAACAAATTATTGCCTGATAGATATATCCTGAAATTGCTAATCCAGCTAATGTTCTTTGCAGGTAAGTTATAACCCAGTGTTGCATTGCTCAGGCGAATGTATGAGCCATCTTCAATGAACCTGTCGGAAAACTCTGACGAATTTGAGGTACTCTCACCAGAAGAAATTACATCAGGAAATGTATTGTTCCCAACATTAATATTTGGTACTGTACCAACTTGAGCTGCTGTATTATTGAAAATTAAATTACCCTGTACACCCTGAATAAAGAAGCCAAAATCGAATTGCTTGTAGGTAAATGTGTTGTTAATACTGAAGGTATAATCAGGCAATGGAGATCCCAGTATAAGCAAATCATCTCCTTCTTCCCCATCGGTGTCCTGGTATATACTAGTTCCATCTCCGTCAAATCCCAGGAATTTCCTTCCATAGAAAGAATTAATGGCTTCATCATTGGTGATAATTTGTGTTGTCTGACCTGTCATGCCTTGTCCACTTGCTTCGCCAGTGGCAATTTGAGTAACATCAAGGTCTTCAACCGTATTGTTGATCTTCGAGAAATTGACCATAATGGTCCAATCGAAGTCTGATCTGTCATACACATAACCGGTCAATCCAATCTCAATTCCCTTGTTAATTATTGTCCCGTTAATGTTGCCAACCTGCCTTGCAGTTGGAGCTGGTTGTTTTGAGGATGTTTCGAGCAGCATATCTGTAGTTTTCCTCGAAAAAAGATCAATTGTACCGGACAGTCTTCCACCGAAAAATCCCAGGTCAAGACCAATATTCGTCTGTTTTGTGCTTTCCCACTTAATAAATGAATTGGGCGTTTTTAACAGAACATAACCGGGAATAACTGTATTCCCATCCATTAGAGATCTTGCTGGAATGTCTGTACCGACTGAGAAAAGTGAGTGTTTTGATCCAATTTCCTGGTTTCCGGTAATCCCCCAGCCAATTCTAAACTTCAGATTACTAAATACATTCAGGTTTTGAATGAATTCTTCCTGCGAGGCCCTCCAGGCGAATGCTACGGAGGGAAAATTTCCGTATTTGTTCTCCGGTCCGAATTTTGATGATCCGTCACGGCGTATCGTTGCGGTTAATAGATATTTTTCCATCAGATTGTAATTCAACCGGCCAAAAACGGATTGAAGTTCATTATTTTCACCGTAAGCTGAAGGAGCTGCAAGTGTCGGATCAGAACCTTCAAGGTTGTATGTATACTGAATTTCATCTGTTGTATAACCCTGTGTATGTAAATTATACCCTCTTATCAGAAAGTTTTGATATGAAAAGCCAGCCAGCAAGGATACATTGTGAATTTCATCAAAACTACGAGAGTATTGTAATGTATTCTCAATTACCCAACTGCTAAGTTCTCTGTTATTGATATCTCCGGCTCCCCCCTGCGAACTCAGGTAGCTAAGTCGCTGACTCTGGTTAATACGTCTGACCGATACGGTATTATCCATTCCGATATTCGTCTTGAATATGAGCCCCTTAACGATTTCAAATGATCCTGCTAAATTCCCAAGTATCCTGTTTTCTTTTGTAGCATCCTCAATCAGATCAATCATCGCCCTGGGATTTCTCTTCGACTCTATTGTCGGTTGAAAATAGGATCCGGTATCCGTATATACAGGCATTGTAGGATTTGCCATGATGGCATTGGTCAATACATCTCCTTCAAAACCGGTACGCCCTCCTATCGGGGGTCTGTTAAATTTTTGCTGACTGGCAGTAAGGTTTGCATTTATTGTCAGTTTATCGTTTATTGCTTTTTGAGTAATATTAAGCCTGCCTGTATACTTTTTCATATCCGACTTATCGACAATACCCTGTTGATCCAAATATCCGAAAGAAGCACGGTACTGGGTTTGTGATGTCCCACCGCTTAATGCAATATTATGACTTTGTGTGTAGGCCGTTCTGAATATTTCATCCTGCCAGTCGGTCTCGGCTCCATAATGGTCTTCTGTACTTCCCAGCACATCTTCGCGGAAACTTACGTATTCTTCGGCTGATAAAACATCGATTTTTTTCGGCAGGCTGGAGATGCTTCCAAAACCGGAATAACTGATTTGAGCCTGACCTTCTTTTCCTTTTTTGGTTGTAATGATAACAACCCCATTTGCTCCCCTGGCTCCGTAGATGGCTGAAGCTGATGCATCTTTCAAAACATCGATAGATTCGATATCATTCGTGTTTAAAAAACTAAGAGGATTTGTAGAACTTGCAGCTGTATTAATACCGGAACCTGTCGCACCGTCCGGTGAGCTGTTCTGTATATCAAGAGGAACTCCATCCACAACGTAGAGCGGCATAGTATTCGATCGAATTGAATTTGCTCCCCTGATTTGTACCATAACGCCGGAACCCGGTTCACCACTATTTGAAGTGATCTGAACTCCGGCTATTCTTCCCTGCATCAGTGCTTCGGGCGAAGTAGCCATTCCCTGATTAAAATCTTCCTCTTTTAGAGATGCCATAGATCCGGTCAGGTCGCTCTTTTTGGAGACCCCGTAACCAGTAACAACAATCTCATCCAGCTCCATTAAATCGGCTGCCAGAACCACATCAATAGCTGACTGACTACCAACAGCAATTTCCCGTGATACATATCCAATAAAAGAATATACAAGCACGTTATCGTCCGCAGCCATTAAGGTATACAATCCGTCAAAATCTGTAATAGATCCACGGGTAGTGCCCTTAATGATAATATTTACACCGGGAAGAGGTTCGCCATTGGCATCGGTAACCGTTCCGGTTATCTCTCTTTCCTGCGCAAATACAGTGAGTTGAATTAAGCAAAACAGCAAGAGAAATGCTATTTTGCCAGCTGTGTTTTTCTTCATATCTGATAGTTTTTAGTGATTAGTAACAGATTGCTTATCATGTCATGTGTTAGTATAATAATCCATTTGTTGTATGTTCATTTCTTTGTAACCGGCAAGTTTGTATTCCTTTCCGTATAGAAGAAGAGAAGCCTCATTTTCGTTTTTATTGGAAATCCTGACTTCTTTGCTGGTGATGTATATCCCGAGAAAATTAGTTCTGAAGTTGATCTTGAAGGAATACGATTTCCATTGGTCAGGAATCATTGGATTTAAGACCAGGTCGTTCTCTTTGATCCGTTTGCCTCCAAAGCCTTCAACTACCGACATCCATGTACCTGCCATACTGGTAATATGCAATCCTTCATGTACTTCGTTGTTGTAGTCGTCCAGATCGAGACGAGATGTACGCAGGTACAATGCATATGCTTTCTGAATATCTCCGATTCGTGATGCCAGTATGGAATGTACACATGGAGATAAAGAAGATTCATGAACGGTTCTCGATTCATAAAAATCATAATTTCTTCTTATGGTATCGGTATCGTATCTGTCCTCAAAAAGATATATTCCCTGCAACACATCGGCCTGCTTGATAAAGCAGGAGCGTAGTATCCTGTCCCATGACCAGAATTGATTAATAGGAGATTGTTTTGGGTCAAGCTGATCGGTAGTTATCTGTTCCTTATCCAGGTAGCCATCCTGCTGGAGAAAAACCTTTAACTCTTCATCCATTGGAAAATACAGATTGTCCCTTATTTTCTTCCAGTCATTCAATTCATCTGTCTCAATAAATTTTGTTTTTATTCGTATGGGATCATATTTATCCTTGTACCTGCTTTTCACATAGTGCATTGCCTCTATGGTGTAATTTATTGTCCATGCAGCAATTGTATTGGTATACCAGTTGTTATTTACATTGTTTTCGTACTCGTTGGGACCGGTAACACCAAGTATAACATACTTGTTTTTCTTCCGGGAAAAATTTGCTCTTTGCTTCCAGAAACGTGAAATAGCAATTAACACTTCAAGCCCGAAATCGGCCATGTAATCCCAATCGTTGGTATGCCTGATGTAATTGAATATGGCATAGGCTATTGCTCCGTTACGATGTATTTCCTCAAAGGTAATTTCCCATTCGTTATGGCATTCTTCACCATTCATTGTAACCATAGGAAATAGAGCAGCACCACCATGGAAACCCAGCTTTTCAGCATTCTCAATTGCTTTATCTAACTGTTTGAACCTGTATTTCAATAAATTTTTCGACACATATTGCGGTGCTGTACATAAAAAGAATGGAATACAGTAGGCTTCCGTGTCCCAATATGTGCTGCCTCCGTATTTTTCTCCTGTAAATCCTTTTGGCCCGATATTCAACCTTTCATCATCGCCGGTATAGGTTTGATTCAATTGAAAAATGCTAAATCTAATCCCTTGTTGAGCTTCATCATCACCTTCAATGGTGATATCACTGTGCTCCCATTTTTCCTGCCATGCGTTTTTATGATCGGAAAATAACTGATCGAATCCCCGTTTAACAGCTTTTCCCAGAACAATTTCAGCGTTTTTCCTTATTTCCTTTTTCTTATGGTAAAGGGAAGACAAGACAGAAGCATATTTATTAATTACAAGCTCCTCATTTTTTTTGGCTGAAATAGTGTATTTGGTGGCAATGTATTTATCTCCCACAATGGATTCCGGATTTTGAACAGCATCAATCCCATGAACAGTAAGTCTGGTATCAATTCCTATACAACAATCAAATTCTGTTTTACGGGTTCTGGAAGTAATAAATCCTTTCGTTTCTGTAACATTTCGGGCTAAAACATCCCAGAAATATTCATCGTAGTTCGCATCTTCATTCTTAATTCCTGCATCCAGGTATGAAGTAACAGTAAGTTCACCCTCAAAATTCAATGCCTGAATTGTATACCTGATGGCAGCTAGTTCAGGATTTGCCAGACTAAGAAACCTGATAACGATAGCTTTTATCTGCTTTCCTGAAGGCAATTCCGCCAGGAATTCACGCTGAAGGTAAGCCTCTTTCATATTTAAAGTTCTTCTAAATTCCAGCACTTTACATTTGGCTAAATCAAGAAATTCATCCTCAACCTGAATATTGATTCCTATCCAGTTGGGTGCATTAAGGACTTTTGCAAAATATTCAGGATATCCGTTTTTCCACCAACCTACTTTTGTCTTATCGGGATAATATACTCCTGCAAGATAATTTCCCTGTAAGGTCTCACCCGTATATTGTTCTTCAAAATTTGCTCTTTGCCCAAATCTTCCGTTGCCTAAACTGAAAATACTTTCCGACGCACAATTGTTTGCAGGATTGAATCCTTCTTCAATGATGCACCAGGGATCTATTTTCAAATACTTATTCATATAAGTTACAAATTTTTTGTCTTATTATCAATGACTTAGCCATTCCTTTAATAGTTTCCAACTCATATTGCTGAAACCTGAAATGACAAGGTCGGCTATTTCAAGTTTTTCCGGATCACCCACTCCAATGGATCTCATTCCTGCATTCTTTGCCGCCTCAATCCCAGCCTGAGCATCTTCAAAAACAATACATTCAGATGGCTTTGTTTTCAGTTCTTCAGCTGCCAGTAAGAAGATTTCCGGATCGGGTTTTGCTTTGGAAATATCATTTCCGTCGACCATGGCTTCGAAATATTCCATTAATTTAAGCCGTTGCAAAATCAATCCGGCATTCTTACTTGCCGAACCAAGAGCAATTTTAATTTTGTTACTCTGTAAATCAGTCAGGAAATTGATCACTCCCGGCAATATTTCATCCGGTGTAATGGCTGAAATAGATTCAACATACCAGGCATTTTTTCGTTGTGCCGCTTCATTTTTCTCTGACTCACTAAGATGGATACCTCCCAAATTCAATAATATTTCCAGAGATTGTAACCTGCTGACTCCCTTTAACTGCTCATTCTGTTCAGGAGAAAAATCAAAACCCAATTCTCCGGCCAACCGTCTCCATGCCAGATAATGGTATTTTGCCGTATCCACAATAACACCATCGAGGTCGAATATGCAAGCATTAATGTTCATGAACTGCCATTTTATCTTTTACAAATAATGTCAAA
>CAYQDZ010000052.1:0-15010 GCA_964416375.1 uncultured Bacteroidales bacterium | reverse complement strand
TTCGTGAGTTCTTTTTCAATTAATTCTTTATCTACCGGATGGATATCCTCTTTCATATAGCTCTTACGGTTTTAAAGGACAACAATTTTATTAAAATAATTTGTAATACGCCGTAATGCTAAATTAAAGCGGTACATGATATACTCCATCAAGAGCATAGACCTGTTCTTTTATCCATTTAGCCCAATCTACCGGTTTGCGCGATTTATCGAATGTCTGCCAATCAATAGGTTTTCCAAACTTTACTACAAATTCCTTGTTGCGATGCTTCCAGGTTTCATCAATCAGATAAAGCATCTCGATATTGGTTTTTATTCCTAAAAGCATTCTTATTTTGGCCAACCTGTAAAAAAAATCGGTAGTGCGACCACTAATATGAACTGGAACAATATTTCTTTGATATTTAATTGCTTTTATAATAAAATTCTTATGCCAGGGCAGATCGATAATCTGTCCTTTGATCTTTCTTGATACCAAACCTGCTGGGTAAGTAACTATTTGATTTTTTGAGCGAAATGTTTCATCGATCAGCTTTGCTACTTCTGTTCCCTGTTTTCCATGTTTATTTACAGGGATGAGAAAATCCCTGATATTTGCCAGGTTCATTAAAATATCATTCACAAGAAATTTAAAATCTTTATAATGTTCACTGATAATCTTCATTAGTATAATGCCATCAAAACCTCCAAGTGGATGATTTGATGCAAATATATACTTCCCTTCATTAGAGATATTCTCTCGCCCTTCAACCCGAATAGTAACATTAAATTCTTTAATTGAGGCTTCAACAAATTCCAGATTATATCGCTCACCACATTCCTTAAGAAATTGATTGATATCTTTCTGATGAAGAATACGTTTAAGATATCGGTAAATAAAGCCGGGAATTAAACGTGCTAATTTTGGATTTTTGTTGTAAAAAACACTTTTAATGTCAATAGGTTCTATTCGTTTCAGAACTTTGGTATTGCTCATAGGAAGTCTTGTAGATTAAGGATTAGAAGAGATCAAATGTATTAAAAAATCTCCATTCCCTGTCAATCCCGGTTCATGTTTCACCCAAAATTTTAACGCATTTTTTTGTAAACATAGCCAAAAAAGTTTTTAACAAAGTGGGAAAAAGTGGGGGATAATGGTTGAAAGTGGGTAAAATTTGCTTATTTTTACTCTGATACACACAATTTTGTATGGTAACGTTTATCGGAGATTATACCTGTAAGCTCGACGCAAAAGGTCGGGTGATTCTGCCTGCAGCTTTTAAAAAGCAAATGAAAGGTACAGAACAGGAGAGGTTTGTAGTAAAGAAAGACATATTCGAAACCTGCTTGTTGTTGTATCCTATTGAAGAATGGGAGAGGCAGAACAAAATTGTGAGAAAAAAGCTAAATCCTTACAAAAAGGAACATAATACGTTTCTTCGTCAGTTTTTGAAAGGCATGGCTGAAGTTATGCTTGATTCGAACAACCGTATTCTCATTCCAAAACGTTTGTTGGATGAAATTTCGGCAAATAAGGAGATTGTTTTAGCAGGCCAGTTTGGAAAGATTGAGATTTGGGCGAAGGAAAAATATGATAAAATTGAGGTAGGTGATGACGAATTTGCCAGTATAGCTGAAAAGATTATGGAAGGTTTGGTAGATGAAACAGATGAATAATGGACTATCACCAACCTGTATTATTAAAAGAGAGTGTTGCAGGATTGAAAATTAAACCGGAGGGGATTTATGTCGATGCAACTTTTGGGGGAGGAGGACATTCGAAGGAAATTCTAAGTCGCTTACAAGATGGCAGGTTAATAACATTTGATCAGGATGAAGATGCTGTTGCAAATGTTCCGGAAGACGAGCGAGTCATTTTTGTCAAGCATAATTTTCGATTTTTAAAGAATTTCCTGAAATATTATGGGATTGAACAGATCGATGGCTTAATTGCTGATCTTGGTGTTTCCTCTCACCACTTCGACACTCCCGAAAGGGGATTTTCATTCCGCTTCAATTCAGACCTTGATATGCGAATGAACACAAAAGCAAACTTAACAGCCAATGAAATAATAAACAGCTACCCGGTGGAGGAATTGGGGCATGTTCTTTTTGAATATGGTGAAATTCGAAAAGCAAAGTTGCTAGCCAGGAATATAGTGAAATCAAGAAATACCGCACCCATTACATCGGCTAATGAACTGGTGAAAGCCATTGAAATGTTTCTGCCAAAACACAGGGAAAATCAATTTCTGGCGCAACTATTTCAGGCTCTTCGAATCGAAGTGAATCATGAAATAGATAATCTGAAAGAACTCTTACTTCAATCTACGGAATTTCTTAAAGTTGAAGGGAGAATAGCAGTTATAAGTTATCATTCCCTGGAAGACAGGGTGGTTAAGAATTATTTCAGGTACGGGAGTTTTGTGGCGAATGAAACCTCAAAAGATTTATTTGGAAATGTGCAGAGGCCATTGGAACCTGTAAATAATAAAGTGATTGTACCGGATGAGGATGAGCTTAAGAGGAACAGCAGGGCACGAAGTGCAAAATTACGGATTGCAGAAAAAATGAAATAAGAAATTATGGCGAAGAAAGATAATATAGAGTTTGTTGACACAAAAATTGAAAGAGAAGAAATTACGGGTTTTTCTTTCAAAGGATTGATTGATGGAAGCTTACTGACATTAGGAGTAGTGGTTCGTCAGATTCCTTTTATTCTGTTTCTTGTATTTCTTGCTGTAGTCTATATCGCAAACCGATACCATGCAGAGAAAATAGTGCGGCAGATCACAAGCCTTAAAAGACAGGTGAAAGATTATCGTGCTGAAGAAATAACAAATGCCTCTGAACTGATGAATTTAAGCAGGCCATCAACTGTCCAAGCAATGATGGAGGAGAGAAAAATTGAGCTAAAAGAAATTTCAGAGCCACCATATAAAATTGTTGTAGAAAGAAAGTAGAACATGTCAATTAAAACTGAAATATTGTGGAGGGTAGCGCTGGTTTATTTGGTATTTGCTCTTTTTGCCATTTTTATTGTAGGCAAAATTGTGTATTTGCAATACATTGATGATAACAAATGGAAAGAAAAAGCCGAGAACACGCGCATTCAAAATTTCCACATTCCACCTCACCGTGGTGATATTTATTCGGCTGATATGAGATTGCTGGCAAGTTCAGTACCATATTATGAAATTAGGATGGATCTGAAGACACCGGCATTAAATAATTATGCATTCAATAAACACATTGATTCGCTTGCATTATGCCTTTCAAATTTATTCAGGGACCGAAGCACAAATGACTACAAGGAAAGACTTAAAAAGGCCAGAATACAGGGGAACAGATATTATCTCGTAAAGTCAAAAGTAAATTACCTTCAGCTTAAAGAACTTCAGACTTTTCCCATTTTCCGTCTTGGTCGTTACAAGGGAGGCTTGATTGTAAACCAGGAAAATGTAAGACAAAAACCCCATCGGAATCTTGCTGCCCGCACCATTGGATATACTACAAAAAGCAATTCGGGGAATAAAGTAGGCATTGAAGGAGCTTTTGAGGAATACCTTAAAGGAGTTGAGGGAGTGAAAAGAATGCAAAAGTTATCGGGCAATGTATGGATGCCAATAAATGAAGCCGGAGAAATTGAACCCAAGGATGGAAGCAGTATAGTAACAACAATTGATGTTGATTTACAGGATGTTGCAGAAAAGGCTTTGTTAAAACAACTGATTAAACACAAAGCACATGCAGGAACGGCCGTTCTAATGGAAGTAAGTACCGGTGAAATCAAAGCCATTGTTAATCTTACGGATACATTTGGAGCTTATCGCGAGTATTATAATTATGCCGTAGGACAAAGCAGTGAACCCGGTTCAACATTCAAGTTGCCTGCCTTGCTTGCGGCTATTGAAGATGGAGTAGATCTTGACGATACGGTGAATACAGGGAATGGGATTTTCAAATATTATGATCATACCATTCTCGATGACAATTATCTCTCAGGAGGCCATGGTATACTTACAGTGAAGGAAGTGTTCGAACTCTCTTCAAATGTTGGTATGGCAAAAATAATCACCAAAACCTATAAAAAGCAGCCACATCGATTTATAGACAGATTGTATGGAATGAGTTTGAATCAGTCTTTACAACTTGAAATAAAAGGTGAAGGAAATCCTGTCATTCGGTATCCGGGGGACAGACTGTGGTCAGGTGTTACACTTGCTGCAATGTCATATGGTTATGAGGTGAAACAAACGCCGCTTCAAATTTTGGCTTTTTACAATTCCATTGCCAACGATGGCAAAATGGTGAAACCCAGGTTTGCAAAAGAAATCAGAAATCATGGCAAGCTTGAACGAGTATTCGTCACAGAGGTAATTAATCCATCTGTCTGTTCAAAATCAAGCCTTAAGAAAGTACGACAAATACTTCAGGGAGTAGTCGAAAACGGAACAGCAACGAACCTGAAAAATTCGCATTTTAAAATTGCAGGGAAAACGGGCACAACACAAATTTACAAACAGAAAACCGGGTACAAAGAAAAATCCTATCAGGCATCCTTCGTTGGTTATTTTCCTGCTGATGAACCAAAGTACTCATGCATTGTGGTAATCTATTCACCCAAGAATTATGGGTATCACGGGGCTTATGTTGCAGGTCCGGTATTTCTTGAAATTGCAAATAAGGTATATGCTACAAATCTCGATATTCATAAAGCTTTAAATGACAAAGCAAAAAGAAACTTCGAAATACCATATTCCAAGAATGGGTATCAGGCCGAAATCGTGAATGTACTTAAAGAACTTGATATCAAACAAATTTGCGATAATAATGCGGAATGGGTAACGACTGTGAAACAAGAGGATTACATTGAACTCAAACCCTGGGATGTAAGGAATAACCTGGTTCCTGACGTAATCTCCATGGGATTAAAAGATGCACTTTTTCTTTTGGAGAATATGGGATTGAAAGTCGAAGTTATTGGCCGCGGAAGTGTCAGAAATCAATCCATACCTCCTGGCGCACGTGTGCGACATGGTGATAGAATAATACTTGAAATGAGTTTTATCGATAGCTAATGGCGAAAAAACTTGAACATATTATCAGAGGGATTAAGAGCCAGGTTAATGGAAGGCTTGATCTGGACATTAATAAAATAGTATTTGATTCCAGAAGTATTGTAAAAGGGGATTTATTTTTCGCAATACAGGGGACCCAGGTGGATGGACATGCTTATTTGTCAGAGGCCATTGATAAGGGTGCGGTTGCTATTGTTTGTGAAAGCTATCCAAATCAGCTTGCTGAACAAGCAACTTTTATTGTAGTAAAAGATTCTGCTCAGGCATTAGGTATAGCTTCAGCCAACTACTATGATGATCCGGGCAAATCGCTTCATCTTGTTGGTGTTACCGGAACAAATGGAAAAACTTCTATTGCAACCTTGCTGTATCAGCTTTTCAATAAAATTGATCAGAAATCAGGTTTGCTGTCTACCATATGCAATATGGTTGGACAGGAAACTCAAGCTGCAACTCATACTACTCCTGATGCCATTACAATTCAAAGTCTGTTAAGAAAAATGGTTGATGATAGATGTACTCATGCATTTATGGAAGTAAGCTCACATGCCATCGACCAAAAACGTGTGAAAGGGCTGGACTTTGATGTGGTTGTCTTTACCAATATTACACATGATCATCTTGATTATCATAAAACCTTCGACGCATATCTGAAAGCTAAGAAGCAACTTTTTGATGATCTGTCATCCGATGCTATTGCGCTTGTTAATGCAGATGATAAACACAGCAAAGTGATGGTGCAGAATACCTCAGCCACAGTGAAAACATATGGCATAAGATCTATCGCAGATTACAAAGCAAAAGTTATTGAAAGTCATTTTGCTGGTATGCTTGTGAATATTGAAAATACAGAATTGTGGACACAGATCATCGGAGATTTTAATGCATCCAATTTGCTTGCTGTATATGCGGTAGCCCACCTCCTTGGCTATCCGAAAGAAGAAATCCTGCGTGTATTGAGCACTCTGGGCACAGTAGAAGGGAGGTTTGAATATTTACGATCAGACAATAATGTTACAGCCATTATTGATTATGCCCATACACCTGATGCTTTACAAAATGTCTTGACTACCATCAATCAAATCAGAAATACAGGATGCCAACTCATTACAGTCGTTGGAGCCGGTGGTGATCGTGACAAAACAAAAAGACCGGTAATGGGAAAAATTGCAGCAGATTTTAGTTCAAGAGTGATTTTTACATCCGATAATCCCCGGAGTGAAGAGCCTCAGCAAATTATTGACGAAATGATAGCGGGGGTAGATGCTGATAAACGCAAAAACAGTGTAGCCATTGTTAATCGTCGTGAAGCGATTCAAACTGCTTGTATGATGGCACATGAAGGAGATGTTATTCTTATTGCCGGAAAGGGACATGAGACCTATCAGGAGATCAAAGGAAAGAGAAACTATTTCAATGATAAGCAAATTGTCACGGAATTATTCATGCTAAACAACATTAATCCACAATAGACGACCATGCTGTATTATTTGTTCGAATACCTTGAAAGTCTTGATGTTCCCGGAGCAGGGATGTTTCAGTACATTTCATTCCGCGCAAGCATGAGCATCATAGCTTCTCTAATCATTTCTATGGTATTCGGCAAAAACATAATCAATATTTTACAGAAGAAACAAATAGGAGAATCCATCAGAAATCTTGGCCTTGAAGGACAAATGCATAAGAAAGGAACTCCTACCATGGGCGGAATTATAATCCTTGCTTCCATACTCATTCCCATT
This sequence comes from uncultured Bacteroidales bacterium, assembly GCA_964416375.1. Classification (GTDB taxonomy): domain Bacteria; phylum Bacteroidota; class Bacteroidia; order Bacteroidales; family UBA10428; genus UBA10428. The sequence goes on along the minus strand of CAYQDZ010000052.1, from coordinate 8,209 downwards.
CTGTTGTTTGGTGATCTGAGCAATATATATGTCATCTTGATGCTTATTACAACGATATGGCTTGGGTTTGTGGGTTTCATCGATGATTATATAAAAGTCTTTAAGAAAAACAAACAAGGACTCAGAGGCAAGTTCAAAATTGCCGGACAGGTAGTTCTGGGTCTGGTTGTTGGTTTTACTATGTATTTTAATGATGATATAGTCGTAAGAGAACGAATTGCACAGGATACTCCTGCAGAAGCAAGTGAGGTAGTAATTGAAGGAGATGCTATGCAACCTACACCCAGTGTTCTGACTCGCGATATAAAATCCACAAAGGTCAATATCCCATTTTTTAAAAATAATGAATTCGATTATGCCAGCATCATTGCATTTATGGGTGAGGGTGGAAAGAAATATACATGGATAGTAATAGTCATTGCAATCATATTGATTGTCACGTTTATTTCAAACGGAGCGAATCTTACTGACGGTCTTGATGGTCTTGCAGCAGGAAGTTCGGCAATCATTGGTACAACACTTGGAATTTTAGCATACATATCCGGTAACCTGATTTATTCTGATTACTTAAACATTATGTACATCCCGCATACAGGGGAACTTGTTGTATTTATGGGTGCCTTTATCGGAGCTATGATAGGTTTTATGTGGTACAATTCTTATCCGGCACAGGTGTTTATGGGCGATACCGGGAGTCTCGCGACGGGAGGTATAATAGCCGTTTTTGCTATTCTCATCAGGAAAGAATTATTGATTCCTATTTTGTGTGGTGTCTTTGTGGTAGAAAGCTTTTCTGTAATACTGCAGGTAGTTTATTTCAAATACACGAAGAAAAAGTACGGTGAAGGCAGGCGCATTTTTCTTATGTCGCCTCTGCATCATCATTATCAGAAGAAAGGATACCCTGAACCCAAAATCGTAATACGATTTCTAATCGTTGGAATTCTACTGGCAGTAATTACAATCGTAACACTTAAAATAAGATAATCTATGGAGAAAAGAATTGTTATTCTCGGAGCAGGCGAGAGCGGTACAGGATCAGCCGTATTAGCTAAAACCAAAGGATTTGATGTGTTTGTCTCGGACATTGGCAAAATCAAAAGTCATTACAAAGAGATCCTCTACAATTATGAGATCGACTGGGAGGAGGAACAACACACCGAGCGCTATATTCTGAATGCCGACGAGATTATTAAAAGCCCGGGCATATCAGATAAATCGGAGATTATGACGGCAGTGTGTAAAAAAGAAATTCCAGTAATCTCTGAAATTGAATTTGCAGGGAGGTATACAAATGCCCGGAAAATTTGTATTACAGGTAGTAATGGTAAGACAACCACAACCTCTTTGCTTCATCATATGTTACGCAAAGCAGGATTAAACTGTGGATTGGCAGGTAATGTAGGAAAAAGTTTTGCCATGCAGGTGGCTACAAAAACATACGACTATTATGTTATTGAATTGAGCAGCTTTCAGCTGGATGGCATGCATCAGTTCAAAGCCGATATTGCTATTCTGCTCAACATTACTCCTGATCATCTTGATCGATATGGTTACGATATGCAAAATTATGTTGAGTCTAAGTTTCGGTTAACACAGAATCTGTCTGAAGACGACTATTTTATTTACTGTTCAGATGATGAAATAACAATTTCTGAATTGGAGAGAATTGTTCTCAGGGCAAAACAATTTGAATTTTCACAGAACAAAAAACCAAAAGAGGGAGCTTATATTGACAATGGCAAGATGTATATAAATGTGAACAATAGTCAGATGAGTATACCTCTTTCCGAATTAGCTCTGAAGGGGAAACACAATACGTATAATTCAATGGCTGCCAGCATTGCAGGCAGAGTACTTGACATAAAGAAAGAAGTCATCCGTGAAAGCCTGAAAGACTTTAAGGGTATTGAACATCGTCTGGAAGGATTTATCAAGGTACATGGCATAGAATTCATAAACGATTCAAAAGCCACCAATATAAATTCTACCTGGTATGCTTTGGAATGTATGACAACTCCTACGATCTGGATTGTAGGCGGTGTAGATAAAGGGAATGATTATTCTTCCCTGGAATCGCTTGTTAAAGAAAAAGTGAAGGCCATAGTATGCCTTGGAGTTGATAATACCAAACTTCATAAAGCTTTCGGCCATCTGGTTGAGGAAATTAAAGATGCTTCTTCAATGAAAGAAGCTGTTACCCTGGCTTATAAAATGGGACAAAAAGACGATACGGTATTGTTATCACCGGCATGTGCCAGCTTCGATCTGTTTAAAAGCTTTGAAGACAGGGGGGATCAGTATAAAGAATGTGTACGTGAATTATAATATATGCCTGAAGCATTAAAAAAATATTTTAAAGGAGACAGTATTATCTGGGCAGTACTCATAGTGCTATCTCTGCTCTCATTGCTGGCAGTATACAGTTCAACATTTACACTGGCTTATCAATACCGGTCAGGTAACATTGGCTACTACCTGATCAAACATATCATTTTTATTCTTTTTGGTTTTGTTATTGTTTATCTGACTCATCTTATTCCCTATCGATATTATTCCAGAATTTCACAGTTTCTGGTTTTTTTATCCATTCCTCTTTTGATTATTACTATTTTATTCGGTACAAACATCAATGAGGCTACAAGATGGCTTACGTTGCCTGGGACAAACATAACTTTCCAAACATCTGATCTGGCAAAGCTGGCATTAATAATGTACATAGCCAGATTGTTATCATTAAAGCAAGACAAGATCAGATCTTACAAAGAAGCTTTTGTTCCGATCATTTTGCCTGTAATTCTTATATGTGCATTAATTATGCCTTCGAATTTATCCACGGCACTACTGCTGTTCATGGTTTCTGTGGTATTGATGTTTATTGGCAGGATACGCTTTGCATATATTTCTGCATTGGTGGCTTGTTTGGCTGTTGTTTTAACACTTCTCATCTTCATCGCGATTCAATCTGACTGGGAAGGGAGATGGGGAACTTGGCGTAATCGTATAGTAAGCCATGTTGAACAAGGTGGTGAGGGCAACTACCAGGCAGAACAATCAAAAATTGCCATTGCAACAGGAGGACTGCTTGGTAAAGGCCCCGGAAACAGCATGCAAAGAAATTTCCTGCCACAACCCTATTCAGATTTTATTTTTTCCATCATTATTGAGGAATATGGATTAATAGGCGGATTTTTTGTCATCCTGTTATATATGATCCTGCTTTTCAGGGCTGGATTGTTGGTTAAAAAAAGCACAAGAACTTTTCCCGCACTTTTAGCATTCGGTCTTGCATTGATGCTGGTTATGCAAGCTATGCTCAATATGTCTGTGGCAGTCGGGTTATTACCTGTTACCGGCCAACCTTTACCTATGCTCAGTATGGGAGGTACATCCATTTTGTTTACTTCAGCAGCTATAGGAATTATGCTTAGTGTGAGTAATGGTATAAATCAAAGAAAAAAAATCGTACTTGAAACAGGCGAGTAAACATATAAGAGTCATTATTAGCGGAGGAGGAACAGGGGGACATATTTTTCCTGCCATCTCTATTGCCGATGAGTTAAAGCGTCGTGACAAGGATATACAAATATTGTTTGTGGGAGCACTTGGCCGGATGGAAATGGAGCGTGTTCCTGCAGCGGGTTATGAAATCAAAGGATTGCCTGTTAGTGGATTACAACGTAGATTAACAGTAAAAAATATTGTCCTGCTATTTAATCTTTTCAGAAGCATTATTCTTGCTAACAAAATCATTAATGAATTCAAACCTGATGTGGCCATCGGGGTTGGAGGATATGCAAGTGGACCGCTGCTAAGAAGTGCAGCGAAAAAAGGCATTCCCACTTTATTGCAGGAACAAAACTCATATGCCGGTATTACGAATAAATTGCTTGCCCGAAAGGCTTCAAAAATATGTGTTGCATACAACAACATGGAAAAATATTTTCCTAAAAATAAAATTATACTAACGGGAAACCCGGTTCGTAATATTATCATATCTGAATCTTTACATAAAGAAGGGATTACATATTTCAATCTGAAACCTGATGTACCGGTTTTGGTGATTGTTGGTGGTAGCCTTGGAGCCCGGACAATGAATGATGTAATACTTGAAAATATCAGTTTTCTTGAAAAACAAAATATCCAGGTTATCTGGCAAACCGGGAAGTATTATTATACTGAAATGCAAATGAAACTGAGTAAAAGTCTTTCTAAAAACATACATGTATTGGATTTCATTTCACGTATGGATCTTGTATACAACGTTGCTCAGCTTATCATAAGCAGGGCAGGAGCCATAAGTATTTCGGAGATATGTTTAACAGGCCGGGCTGCCATTCTGATACCATCACCGAATGTAGCTGAGGACCATCAAACAAAAAATGCTTTAGCTCTGGTTGAAGAGAAGGCTGCTGTCATGATACCGGACAGTGATGTGAAAAGGGACCTGATTAGCAAAGCAATGGAATTGTTAAATAAACCCGAAATGAGGGCAGAATTATCAAAAAATGCAAAAAAAATGGCCATAGCCCATTCTGCATCATTGATAGTTGATGAGGTTAATAACTTGATTGAAAGAAAGCTTGAAAATTCATGAATTTTGAAGAGAGAAAAAATATATATTTTTTAGGTATCGGAGGCATAGGTATGAGTGCACTTGCAAAATATTTTCATTTTCTGGGCAGGAATGTTGGCGGTTATGATCTTACTTCCACTGCGATCACCGATGAGCTTCAAAATCTGGACATAAAGATTCACTTTGAGCAGGATATTTACAGCATTCCTGAATGTTTTCTGGACAAGGAATCTACTGTTATTATATGTACTCCAGCTGTTCCTGATGATCACATAGAGTTACAATACTTTCGTGAACATGATTTTGTCATCAGGAAAAGAGCCGAAGTTTTGGGAAGTCTGGTTAATACAAACCGCGGCATTGCAATAGCCGGCACACATGGCAAAACATCAGTTTCTTCTATGGTGACATATATAATGCATGAATCGGATATAGGATGCAGTGCTTTTCTGGGAGGGATATTGAAAAATTACAACAGCAACCTGGTAGTTGGTGAAAATACTGACTGGATAGTGGCGGAGGCAGATGAATTTGACAGATCATTTCTTTATTTAACACCTGAAATTGCACTGGTAACATGGATTGATTCCGATCATCTTGACATATATTCTTCAAAGGAAGAAATTCAAAAGAGTTTCGAAAGCTTTGTATCTCAAGTAAAAAAAGGAGGCTCTGTAATCCTGAAAAAAGGCATTGAAATGAATGTCGATGAAAAGAAAATAAAAAAGTATTCCTATTCGCTCCATGATACAACAGCAGATTTTTTTGCCAGCGATATCCGGATGATAGATGATAAGTATAAGTTTACTATACATACCCCTGATAGACCAATTCAGGGAATTACTCTTTCTTATCCCGGTATAACCAATATTGAAAATGCTGTTGCTGCCGTATCAGTAGCATGGCTGACTGGAGTGGATGCAAATACCATCTCAACCACACTTTGCTCATTTGAGGGTGTAAAGAGGAGATTTGATATTCAATACAAAAGTGATCGATACATATATATTGATGATTATGCGCATCATCCCCGCGAACTTGATGCAATTATCGGGTCGGTTCGAAAAATGTATCCGGCGAAAAAAATCACCGGAATATTTCAACCTCATTTGTATAGCCGGACCAAAGATTTTGCTGATGAATTTGCAGTGAGCTTAAGTGCACTGGATGAACTTTTGCTGCTTGATATTTATCCTGCTCGCGAAAAACCGGTAAAGGGGGTCAGCTCGGAAATTATTTTTGAAAAAATTACTGCTACTTCAAAGACAAGTTGCAGTACAAATGAATTGATGAGTGTTTTGAAGAATAAAGAATTTGAGATATTGCTTACAATGGGAGCTGGTGACATTGACAGATTTGTCGATCCTATTAAACGATTGATAGAAAACAGATGAAACTCTAATTTAAATATAAGTAACGAACAGTAAGAACTTTAATGTGAATTAAAATACATGAAGATTATTAAGAAAATAGCAATTTGGATTTTGACCTGTGTATATTTTTTACTCATTGCGGGTTTCGTGGGAAATCGCTATGAAAGCCAGTTATGCAAGGGAATTCAAATAGCCATTGAAGATAGTCTGAATTCAGGATTTTTATCGCAGGAGGACTTACGCAGAATGTTGGAAAAGAAAGATATTCATTATCTGGGTGAAGCACTTTCAGAAATTGATTTAAAAAATCTTGAAGAGGAAATACTTACAAATCAAATTGTAAAAGATTGCAGAGCATATACGGGTACAAATGGAATGCTGTATATCGACATATCACAGCGTGAACCTTACGTAAGAATAATTGACAGCAGGGGAAATGGGTATTACATTGATGTCGAAGGGAATATTCTTTCTTTATCATCACGCTTTACACCCCATGTATTAATAGTTAACGGATACATAAAAACGCCTTTTAAAATTGGCAATGCAGTGAATGTGAACAACCTGGATGAAAGCAAGTCAGAAAAAATCATAAAGGATATTTACGCGCTTACACTTTACATATCTCAACATGAGTTGTGGAATTCACAGTTTGTGCAAGTCTATGTAACCAAGTCAGGTGAATTTGAGTTGGTTCCGCGTGTTGGACCCCACTTGATTCTTTTTGGCAGCTTGGATGATTACAAAGATAAACTGGATAAACTTGAAATATTTTATAAGGAAGGCTTAAATACTGTTGGATGGAACCAATATGTAAAAATAAATCTTAAATACAAAGATCAAGTTGTATGTACTAAAATATAACAAAAATGATGAGGCAAAAATCTAACTATGTAGCAGCAATTGATATTGGAACTTCCAAAATTGTTGCGCTAATCGGAAAGGTAAATGAAGAAGGAAAACTTGATGTAATGGGAATGAGTAAATCCGTTTCGAAAGGCGTTAAGCGAGGTGTGGTTCTGAATATCGAAGAAACTGTTGGTGCCATTAAGCACACGGTAGAAGAAGCACAAAAGCAGGCTGGCGTGCAGTTTAGTGACGTTTTCGTGGGTATAGCCGGTCAACACATTAAGAGCATTAAAAACCGGGGTTACATTAATCTGGGAAGTGACAGGGATGAAATTATCCAGAAGGACATTGATGCACTCATAGCGGATATGTATAAAATTCCTATTGATTTAGGTGAAGAGATCATTCATGTATTACCCCAGAACTATATTGTTGACAACGAGATCGGCATAAAAAGTCCGGTGGGAATGTCGGGCAGAAGACTGGAAGCTAATTTTCACATTGTCATTGGTCAAATTGCTTCAGCAAAGAACATTGAAAAATGTATAAATCGTGTTGGTCTTAGGGTGAAACAGCTGATTCTGGAGCCATTGGCATCCTCTTCTGCTGTGTTAACTGATGATGAGAAAGAAGCTGGAGTAGCTCTTGTTGATATTGGTGGTGGCACAACCGATGTAGCTGTTTTTTATGATGATTCCATACGCCATACGGCTGTGATACCTTTTGGCGGAAATGTAGTTACCAAGGATATAAAAGAAGGATGTAAAATACTTCATCGTCAGGCGGAAGCCCTTAAAACCCAGTTTGGTTCGGCACTTGGTGATCTTGCTCCGGATGATAAGGTGGTAACAATACCAGGAATTAATGGTCGTGAACCCAAGGAAATCTCCTTCAAGAATCTTGCATACATCATCCAAATGAGAATGGAAGAAATCATTGATGCTATGATGTTTGAAATTGAGAATAGCGGATGTATGGATAAATTAAGTGCGGGAATAGTGTTGACAGGAGGAGGGGCTTTGTTGAAGCATCTTTCACAATTGGTAAGATTTCATACCGGCATGGATGTACGCATTGGATATCCTATTGAATATCTTGCAGGTGAGCCTTCTGAAGAAATCAATAAGCCACAGTACGCAACAAGTGTCGGATTACTCCTCAGGGGATGGGAGCTTTACAGAAAATTAGAGAAAGGAGAGACAGAAATGGAAGAAAAAGAGTTTGAAGAAGAGGATATGCTCATTGAAGCTGAAGAAAACAGAGTAGGCAGTGGAATTATTGCTGCTTTCAAAAAGCGTATTACTGATATTTTTGAAGAAAAAGGTGCTGACATGGAATAAGATTGTTTTACTGAGCTTTAACCTGCATTATTCATGCGTCAAGTTTGGGGCAGATGCGAGGCGTCGGAAGC
>CAYQDZ010000051.1:10406-15079 GCA_964416375.1 uncultured Bacteroidales bacterium | reverse complement strand
GAATACCTGTTTTTGATTCAATAGAAAGAACTAATCTTAGATCGAACTCACGTTATTTATACTTTGTCGGGTCTATGGCTTCTTTGTTCCAGACCTTTAGAAAACTGAAAATTATTTTTTCGCTGTATGAATTATCCTCTTCCAGGTAAGCTGTGTTTTGTGTATGTATCCTGTTCCCATTCTCATCAAGAATAACCAGAACAGGAAAGCCAAAACGTTGAGGAAAGTCAAGCAATTCCATGGCTTCCGGGTTTTTATTCTCGTTGCTGTAATTCACACGAATGAAAACATAATTTGCCTGAATGATTGAATCAAGCCTGTAATGCTCCTTGATGAAATCATGCATTCTGATACACCATGGACACCAATTGCCACCCACTTGTATCAGAACATGTTTATGGCTTTTTCTTGCCGAATCTACAGCATGATGAATTTGAGGAACTGCATTGATGCCAGGATTGTAAAGAGGTGGGATTGATTCTTGTGATTTAAACTGCATGCATAGTGTTGCCAAAATCAGATAAGGAAGGGATTTCCAAATCATTGAAACTCCTTTTTCAATTGTTCGCACCAGGAAGCAATCCGGTCTTTATTCATACTAACCTGATTCTCAAAATCCAGTGCCAATCCAACAAATACGTCACCTCTCTTTGCTTTTGAGTGTTCAAAGCTGTAGCCTTTAGTTGAAGTGAATCCTACCAATTCAGCCCCTTGTTTTTCAACCAATTGTGCCATAATACCAACGCCATCCACAAAGTTTTCGGGATATCCTTTCTGATCTCCTGCACCATAAACAGCAATTTTCTTGCCTTTAAGATTCAGTTCTTCCAATGCAGGAACAAACTCATCCCAGTAATTTGGTAATTCCCCGTCAAACCATGTAGGCACTCCGAGAATCATATTGTTGTATTTTGTAAACTGGTCGTCTTTCATAATTTCGACGTTGACTGCATCCACATTTTCTTTGCCAAGACATTCAACAATTCTATTTGCCGTCTGGGTTGTTTTTTTGGTGTTAAAACTATAGAATAAGCCTGCTTTTTTCATTTTCAATTCATGTAGTGATTAGTAATCCAGAAGTTCTTTTGCTGCCGCTAAAATTTTTTCGGTATCAGGAAGTACTGCCTTTTCAAGGATCCGGTTAAATCCTACAGGTGTAAATTCTGATCCTACACGACGTACCGGGCCGTCGAGGTGTTCAAATGCTTTTTCGGTAATGCTTGCAGCGATCTCTGCTCCAAAACCACTAAAAACTTTATCTTCATGCACCACCAGGGCTTTGTTGGTTTTCTTTATGGATGCGACAATGGCATCGATATCGAGTGGAAGAAGTGAGCGAAGATCCAGAACTTCAATGTCTGCACCGGTTTCCTTTTCAAGTTTCTCGGCAACCTGCAGACACATATGGCTTGTATTGCCATAGGTAATGATGGAAAGATCTTTTCCTTCACGACGGATCCTGGCTTTACCGAAGGGAACTTCGAAATCATCCGGAACAGCAGTGGCAGCAATGGGAGCATTGTAAAGAAATTTTGGTTCCAGGAAAACAGTCATTCCTTCCGATCGCATACTGGTACGAAGTAATCCTGCCGCGTCATCGGCATATGAGGGGTAAACCACGCGGGTTCCCGGAAAGGTTGTTAAGGTGCTTTCTATGTTCTGAGAGTGATACAATCCACCACCAATGTATCCTCCTGATGCCAGTCGGACAGTAATGTTAGGCGAAAACTGACCTTTGGAACGCCAGTACTCATGGCTCGTTTCCACAAATTGTTCCATGGCTGGCCAGAAATAATCTGCGAACTCAGCACCTTCAACGATAATCCTGATTTTCTTATCAAATCTTGACATGCCATTGGCAGTGCCCATAATAAAATCTTCGGCAATAGGGGCATTAAAAACTCTATCCTTTCCGAATTCCTGCTGCATGCCTTTTGTGACATTGAAGATTCCCCCTTTTTCTTTGTTTGCAATATCCTGTCCCCAGATAAAAGTATCCGGATTGTTTCTGAATTCGGCCTTCAAGGTTTCATTGATCGCTTCAATCAGTTTCTTCTTTGGTCCATTGGCTGTATGCGTACCATCGGGGTATTTTTTGGATTTGTACTCTGCTCCAATTACAAAATCATAGATCGATTCAGGAGAAGGATCAGGAGCTGCCATGGCTTTTTTATGAGCAGCTTTTACTTCTTCTTTCGTTTTGCCTTCAATTTCAACAAGCTCCTTTTCAGTAAATCTGTTGTAGCGAAGCAAAAGTCGGCGATATTTCGCAAGCGGATCATATTCGTTGACATAATTCAACTCAAAATCGTCGCGATACAGTTCATGCCGGTCAGAGTTAGAATGTGAATGGATACGAACACAGTTGGCCTGAACAATGACCGGCATAGAATTTTTTATAGCCCAGTCTTTGGCTTCCTTCATGGTGTTCATTGAATCGAAAACATCTTTGCCGTTGCAATGAATAATACGGAGATTTTTAAACCCGCTAAAGTTGTTTGCAACCTTCCTGTTTGCCGTTTGATCGGCTTTTGGTACGGATATACCGTAGCCATTATCCTGTATGACAAAAATAACCGGTAGTTGTTCGTTCGATGCCCCGTTAATAGACTCGTAGACATAACCTTCCGAAACAGAGGATTCTCCCTGTGAACAGAGAACCACTCCTTTTTGCCGGTATTTTTTCAATGCCCTTCCTGTTCCTGCAGCGTGTACTGCATGGTTGCCTGTTGAAGAAGAAACGTTATGAATGTTCCATTCGGGTTTTGCAAAATGATTTGACATGTGACGCCCTCCACCTGCAACATCCACGTCTTTTGAAATCCCATTGTAAATAACCTCTTCGGCAGTTAGTCCTGCAGAAATCGAAGTCAACATATCGCGGTAATAGGGGTAGAGATGATCTGTTTTCCGGTCAAAAACCTGACCGATAGCCAATTGAATTCCATCATGTCCTGCGTAAGGTGCGTGATACGACCATCCGATGGCCTGTTTCAGATAGTTTGGTGCACGATCGTCAAGAATACGGCCAAGGACCATAAGGTGAAACCATTTCTGTAAAGTTTTCTTATCGGTAGTTTTTATATTGTATGCTTTCTTAACCGGTGTATCGGTAAATGCCATTGAAATAAATTTTGGTTAAACAGATCTGTTCACATCGAAATTCTGAAGGTGATCAGACATATACTTAAGAAATGCCCCGGCAAGTGCCCCGTCAACAACCCGGTGGTCATAGGTAAGGGCAAGCATCATCTTGTGCCGGATAGCAATGACATCGCCCGAAGGAGTTTCAAGTACAGCCGGCTTTTTTTCAATGGTTCCCGTTGCCAGAATTGCAACTTCAGGCTGATTGATGATCGGGGTTCCGCTTAAATTTTTAAATGTTCCGAAATTTGAAATCGTGAAGGTACCTTCCTGAATATCATCCGGGCTCAGCTTATTATTCCTTGCATTCATTGCCAGGGTGTTGAGTGCTACAGTAAGCCCGACAAGTGATTTCTGATCGGCATTTTTAATGACCGGAACAATCAGGTTTCCTGAAGGCAAAGCTACTGCAATACCGATGTTAACGGATTTTCTTAAAATGATTTTGTCTTCATCAACAGAGGCATTCACTCCGGGAAATTCTTTCAGGGCTTTTGCTACTGCCTCGATGAATAAGGGCATGTATGTTAATTTTTGTTTTTCCCGTTTCTCAAACTCAACTTTAACCTTATTTCTCCAGATGGCCAGATTGGTAACATCGGTTTCAATAAAATTGGTAACATGGGGAGATATTTGTTTTGAAAGAACCATTTTGTCAGCAATGAGCTTGCGCAGACGGTCCATTTGCACAATTTCATCTCCTTCATAAACGGGAACCTTTACCTGGGGTTTCTGAACAGTTTGTCCGGCAGCCTTTGTTGATGGCTGCGAAGTTCTTGTTTTCAGGTATTCCAGAACATCCTGTTTGCGTATCCTTGCATTATGCCCCGAACCCTGTATTTTTTCCAACTCCTCAACGGTCAGTCCTTCTGATTTGGCAATATTCTTTACCAGGGGAGAAAGGTACTTATCAGATGTTGTTAAATCTACTTTCGGGCTTTTTGTTGTTTTTTCTGATTTTGGTTCCTCAACAGTTTTGGCTTTTTCCTTCTGATCATCAACTGTTGTTTCTTTATCCGATGATGAGCTATCTCCATCAAGATCAATTACGGCAATAATTTCTCCAACAGGCACAACGGCATTTTCCTCAAACAATATACTGGTAATAACTCCGTCAACAGGAGAGGGGATCTCAGAGTCCACCTTGTCGGTGGCTATTTCGAGGAGAACATCTTCTTCCTCAATGGCATCACCAACTTTCTTAAACCATTTGGTTATTGTAGCTTCCAGAACACTTTCACCCAACTTGGGCATAATAATATTGAATGTTGCCATAAAATGATCAATTCAATTTTTTATCAATAAGAGCGTAAATATAAGAATTACAGAGCAATTTGAATCTATTCTAAATTAAACTTATATGAATTATCGCGCGTAAAAATATGCCATGTAAAGTATATTTCAAATGCTGTTTAAACACATTAACAAATGTATATAAGATATGTTTACATGAAAAAATCGGGATAAAGCTCTAAAGTTTGCAAATAGAAACAGTCAGGGTATGCAAATAGAAATAGTCAGGGTATCAG
>CAYQDZ010000051.1:0-10306 GCA_964416375.1 uncultured Bacteroidales bacterium | reverse complement strand
AAGTACAACCCTGACAGGGTATGTTTTACTGCCAACATAACTTAGTTGCTTCGAATATGACTGTTTTGATTACCCACCCTGTCAGGGTATGCAAATAGAAATAGTCAGGGTATCAGAAGTACAACCCTGACAGGGTATGTTTTACTGCCAACATAACTTAGTTGCTTCGAACATAACTGTGATGATTACCCACCCTGTCAGGGTATGCCATTAAAAATGGTCAGGGTATTCCTTTTATCGGATGAAGTCAATTTTTTTGAAAACAATGATCTCATCTGTAATGATTCTTAAGATGTAGTTGCCGGCGGGATAATTTGAAACATCCAGGATTTGTGTTTTTGACTTTAATCTGTTATGTTCAAGCAATTTTCCGCTTGCATCATACAGATCATATATTCCAAGGGATGAATTTTCCATTTCAATCATTAAAATATCTTTCGCCGGATTGGGATAGACAGAGATGCCTGCAAGGCTTGTTGCGTTATCAATACTGCTGTAAATTGGAAGTCCGTTTTGTATAATTTCTTCTTCCGTAACCAGATAATCAAGCGAAGAAACATATTGATGTCCGGATACTTCAATAAAATAGGCGTCCTCAATCGGTAATCCCGGCATATCTATCCACAAATAATAACCACCATTTTCAATACCGTAAAATGCGAAATTGCCATCTTCATCTGTTTCAGTGGTTGCAACCACCTCATAAGTGCTTTTCGTATACGATTTCTGACCGGCAAGGACAGCTGTAGCCTTTTTCTTAGGTTTGGCTTTCAAAGGAAAAGTGGATTTTAGGTCTATCTCCTCAGCATCCTGCACTTGTCCTCCAACCTGAGTAATACCTTCAAAGTGAGTTATTGGCTGCAAATGAATATCGAGATTGTTCGTGACGGAGGTTGGATCTACATTCACCTGTTCAGCAAATTCCCAGTATTCATAAGAAGGATAATAGCTAGGAACAAAATCAGCTCTCAATGCTTCATCTGGAACTGCTACCAGAATGTAATTGCCATAAGGGATATCCTGGAAGGCATACTCACCGTTAACATTCAGTTCAACGGAATCGTTTAAAGGAGAACGCTGATACAAAGTATATCCGTAAATCTTAACATAGCCCTGCGAAACAGGAACTCCAATGCTGTCTAACACTCTACCGCTTACATCATGGACACGAGTATACCTTGCGATGAACATACCGGAATCTCCGGGTTGAACCAATCCAATATCATCCAGAACATTTGCAGGGCCGATAAAATTGCCGGTAACATAGGTATTACCATATTTATCACTCGCTACTTTTTTAGCCAGGATTCTGTTTGGTCCTGAATTTGCCTGCGAGTACAAATAATCAAGATTTCCTCCGGTGGATATTTTTACAAGATACGGGGATCCGTCAGTCGGGTTTTCTTCTATTGTCTCAGTATCTATATCCAGCTTGTCATAAGCTGTTCCCGCAAAATATATATCCCCTTCATTTGTAATGGAGATCCCTTCGTAATAATTGTCTCCGGCAGATGCTCCCTGCATAGTCCAGAGAGGATCAAGGCTGACCCCATCAAGTTTTGCCATCATCATATCGCTTCCGGCATCGGGATTGCTCAGGGTATATGGAATAGAGAACATTGCAGTGGAATAAAAATCCGAACACACCACAAGATTATCTTGTCCGTCGATCCCTATGAAAGCATTATCCTCATTCGCATTAATCACGCTTTTTTCAATGGGGATACTTGTTGATTTTAGAAGGTCGCCTGATGGAGAATATCTGCCAATAAACAAATTGAAGTTTCCTGTCACGTTTGGATGAATATTACCTCCGACATTTAACGGGTTGCTATTGGATACTCCTGATATAAAAACATCTTCGTTCTTAGCCACGATCAATTTTTCCATGTATTCATCCGAATCGCCATAAAAGGAGCGTCCCCAATGTGCTGTTCCGTCTTTTGTATAACGGGCAAGGAATGCATCGTCTTCCGTTGTGCTCACGATGGAATCCGTTCCGAAGACGAAACGTCTGGATCCCATCATGTAACCTCCGATGTAAAAGATATCCGAACGACTGTTTGCTATGTGGGTTGCATATATTTCACCGTTATCACCCCCGGTATCATAATTGCAGTTGTGTAACCACTCTACCGTGCCATCATGCAGTATTTTTGATAAAAATATCATTGCGTCTGCTCCCGTTCCTTCCGTAACCTGATCACTGATATGCAATTCATCTCCTTCAAATGATCCGGCTACATAAGCAGAACCATCTTCATCCATAAAGATATCGGGAGAGTCGATTACAAAAAACGAATCGGGTATGGTGATCAATTCATGGGTCCAGAAAATAAATCCCGTTTTTGAGATCTTGGTTATCAGGGTATGATTATATAAACCTTCGGTCTGTGAAGTATAATCTCCGATTTGGTATTCTGCCTGGGAATCAATGGTGAAAAGAGATACAAGCTCGCCACGTTGATTTATGGCTATTTTACCGGGAAGAATGTTAACATTTGCAACCTGGCTTCTGATGGAATGAAGCCAGATCAGACGACCTGTAGGAGCCATTTTTAATAAAAAGACATTGCTTTCATTGTTTCCTGTGATGCCGGTTACATGGCTGCCCTGGTAAACAAATTCATCCTTGTAAAATGTTCCCGATACATAGATGTTTCCCACCGAATCGGTAAGCATATTATCGATGACGCCATCGGTTGCTGAATTAGCATATTTCCATATCAAATTCTGTGAATTTACCGTCGAAACAACAAAAATGGACAGGAAAACAAGCGTTATGATTTGAATGTGGGGTTTTATGGTTTTCATGATCGAATAGTTTAGAATTTGAATGTTCAAAATTTCATCGTACAGGTTTTTAGTTAACCAATTTTTATTCTATGGCAGAATGAATTGATCGTATTTTAATCGTACTGTTTATATTCTTATTCCGATTACCAATATATCATCCACCTGTTCATTTATACCCTTCCAGGCTTCAATTGTTTCATTTAATTTAACTTTTTGCTTATTCATAGATAAATTACTGATATTCAGTAACAACTCCCGGAAATTTGAGGATTTGAATTTTTTGTCATCCGGACCTCCGAACTGATCGGAATAGCCGTCGGAAAACATATAGAGACAATCCCCTTTGATCAATGGAATATCATGACTAACAAATTCAGATATTTTAGCGCCATGATAGCCTACGGGCATTTTATCGCCCTTATACACCACAATCTCTCCTTTACGAATAATTACAAGCGGATTGTAGGCCCCGGAAAATTGTAAATTTTTGTTCTTAAAATCAATGATGCACAAAGAAAGATCCATACCGTCTCTTGTATCTTCATCTTTCCCGGTCTGCCATAAGGTGGTTGTTAAATGCTCTCTTAGGGTATCCAGAATTTGTCCTGCCTCGCCGGTTTTGACCGGATTGGCCACTTCATTTAAAATGGAAATGCCCAGCATGCTCATAAAGGCTCCCGGCACGCCATGCCCGGTGCAATCTGCCGCAACAACAATGACTTTGCTTTTGTTGCCGTCAATCCAGTAAAAATCACCACTTACAATATTCCGGGGTTTGAAAAGTATGAAATAGTCTTTTAATAGATTGTCGATATATTCCTTGTTGGGTAGCACAGCAGACTGGATCCTTTCTGCATACACTATGCTGTCGGTGATTTCCTTTTTCTGCTGGGCAATCTGGTCTCTTTGTTTTTCTACTTCAATGGTCCTGTCTTTTACCTTCTGAGCCAAAACTTCCCTGTCGTGGCGAAGTTTTCGCTCGCGGTAACGGATCACTGCTATGAACAAGGCTATTCCGGCAAGAATTTCAAGTATATAGAACAACCAGGTTTTATAAAAAGGTGGTTTGATCTCAAAATGAAACGAAGCGGGCTCAGGGCTCCAGATCCCATCGCAATTGGAAGCAACAACTTTGAATGTGTATTTTCCCGGGGGAATTTTTCGATAGGGTGGAGTTTGAATTTCTTTAATAGGCTCTGACCAGTTATTGTCATAGCCTTCCAGCATGTACTTGTACCGGTTCTTTTCAACAATAGTATAATGAAGGCCTACATAACTGAATACAAGGTTATTCTTGTTGTATTTGAGTTCAAGATTTAGAGGGAGTTGGTATATGCTATCTGTTTCTGTAGCATATTTGAGTATGGATGTACTATCATTATATAAACCTATCCCGGTGATGTATACTTTTGGAGGGTCAGTTCTGATGATATCATTTTGTGGAATATACCTGACCACTCCTTCTGCCGTTCCAAACCAAATATCATTCATTTCAGTCAGCGTTACTGCTCCAAGAGAATTTTCTACCGGCAAAAAGCCTTCCAGGGGCCCGTAATGTTTTACGGAGAAATCTTCCGGATTTATTCTGTCAAGGCCATTGTTATGGCCCGCCCATACAAAACCTTCTTTATCCACTGTGATCAGGAATATGTTTTCCGAATATAAACCATCCTTCATAAGGATATTCCTGCATTTAATTTTCCAGTCAGAAGTTAATTTGATCCTTGAGATTCCTTTATCGGTTGCCAGCCAGGCAAATCCTTTCTGATCAAAGGCAATGTCATGGCAGTAATTGATGGTTAATCCGTCTGAAGTATCGTAATTATGAAAGAATTGACCATCAAAGATGGAAAGTCCGTTTACTGTTGCACACCAGACATTGTTTTTGCTGTCTATTTCAATGCTCCAGATATAATCATCTGCCAGACCATCTGACATATTGAAAAGTTGATATTTTTCCCTGTCATATCTGATCAATCCTTTATCTGTAGCACAATACAATTCATCATTTAACTTTTCTATATCCGAGGCAAAGCCAGGTATATCTCCTTCCGGGTTAAAAACTTCATCTTCATAGATGGAAAATGATTTTCCATCAAATTGTGTCAATCCTGCGTGAGTGCCCAGCCATATCTCAAATTCTCCAAGAGGTAATATGGAAGGTACAGAAGCAAGAAGTTTTCCCTTCAACCCATTGCTGTTATTGTATCGTCTGATTATTTCGCTATTCTCTATAATATTCAGTCCGCTATAGGTGCCTGCATAAATGGTATTTTCAAAGGATGCAATGCTTTGAATGTTTTTATCATCATCAACAAAACCTTCGTTAAAAATTTGAAAAACTATCTTACCATATTTCGACAAACCATTCCATGTTGTTATCCAGATATTCCCGTTGCTATCTTCAAATAGCTTTGTAGGTCTGTTGTGTACCAGGTTATTGTATTCATTGATTTTCTGCAATTTTTCATCTTCAATCAGAACCAGACCATGTTCATGGGTTCGCAACCAGATTCTGTTTCTTCTATCAACAAGAACTTGCCATATAATGAAATCTTTTATTTCCTTAGTCCAGCTTGTTTGGATCTCATCGTTTTTAATCAGGTGCAGACCTCCCGGAAGTGATGTTCCTACAAGCATTTCATCAGGGCCAATAGGCTGCAGAGCAAATGAAAAATCACTCTCTAATCCATTTGAACTATTAAATTGGTTTAAAAGCTTATTTTGTTCTATGTGCAAAACTCCTCCTTCTTGCGTGGCAAACCAGTAGGAACCTGGTTTATCTTCTTTAATGTCTCTCACGATTAAGTTTCTTAATTCCAGTTGGTCGTAGCTATGAAGTCTTATATCGAAATAAAAAATACCTTCTACAGTAGTAAGCCATACGGTTCCATCATAGGCAACGTATGTGTATAAAATTTCACTGATAATTGGACTATTGTTCTCATTAAAACTTAAAATAGTGTCGGGAAGGATCACTGAGAAGCCTATGTCTGAAATGTACCAGATATTTCCTCTTTTGTCTTCAAACACTTTGGGATCATCTGATACCAGTCCGGCAGTTTGAATTAATACATTGATTTTATTGTTTTTCATATAAGCCAGACCACCACTTTCCGTGGCAAACCATATTCTGTCTTTGCTGTCGATAAATATATCAAGGACATTATTGTCAGGCAGCCCTTCATTTACAGTATAGCTAGTGAAATTGTATCCGTCGAATTTGACGGCACCTACCTGAGTGGCGAGCCATAAATAGTCCAGATGGTCTTGCTCAATATCAAAAATTAAAGTGGCGGGGAGGCCATTCTTAACGGTATAATTATGAAAAGGGATGATCTGAGCAGTCGTATACAGAGCGCAATAAAAGAATAGCTGGCATACAATGAATCGTTTCATGAACATGCATCAGGACTTAGTAAAGTAAAGATAATAAAGGGATGCAATTAATGCATGTTGAGTTTCTAACATACAAATAAATAAAAAAAATCCTGCCGGATAGAAGGCAGGATTTTCAATGCTGTCAAAATGGGATCTCACTTAGTTGTAAGCGTATGTTGTTGGTGCTGATGTCGTGGATTCCGGGTGGAAAAGGTCCATCTCAGGCCATTCATCCACTGTTCTTAGTGCTCTGAACATGGTGCGCGAAAGCTCATTATGTATCCTTGATCTTTTTTTGGGTGTTGTGTTCATCAGAACAACCCAGTTGATACCATTACCATGCCTCATGATAAGGGCAGTTGAGCCCGAAAGAGTACCGGTTCTCCACCAGGTACCATAACCGTCTGATCCCCTCCATCCTATCAATTTGCGGGTATGACTTTTTGCCCTGGTCATGTATTGTATGCTATTCTTTGAAAGGATGTCGGGTCTGCTGTTAAAACCGTCAATGGCTACCATCAACTTGGCCAGTTCAGGCGCTGAGGCTACCCATCCTCCTGCTGCACCCAGCAACTCTATATTGTTTCCGCCATATTCTATAGGCAACAGATCACCGGAACCGTCGTATGACCATATCAATGAACTACCGGGAAGATCGTAATACCGTACCTCGTATGGAAATCTTTCATCATAAAAACTTTTCCCGATATGCATATCATAGATCCCCAGTGGATGGAGAAGGGCAAATTGTACATAATCTTCGTAATCCATTCCGGTAACTTTTTCAATGATTTCTCCCAGAATACAATAACCAAGGTTTGAGTAACTGTATTTTTTCCCCGGTGTATAGTCGAGGGATTTGTTTAATGCATACTCTATTATCAAAGGCATGGTTGCAGGTGGTTCAACATCCATAACCCTGGAAACATAGAGTGAATTAAATACCGGATCGGCTTTTTTACCATTCCATCCGGCAGTATGATTCAACAGATGATGAATTGTGATCTGTTCATACCTTTTGTCCCGGTAATTCAGAAAGGCAGGATCATTAAGTATCCCGTCTTTTCCAAACACGTTTGAATTGACGTCCAGTTTTTCATCTTCAACCAGTTTCATGACAGCAACAGCAGTGATGAGTTTTGAAACACTTGCTATTCTGAACAGATTGCGAGGGGCCACAGGATCGGAAACATCTTTATCAGACAATCCAAATCCTTTGGAATATACCAGTTTTCCACCATTGGTAATGGCTAAAGAAGCTCCCACAATATCATTTCGTATCATGAAATCGTTGAATATGCTATCAACACTGTTTGTTTCGGTTGCATTGGAATTGGAATTACTAAGTTTATACGACAACGGGATTGTGCCGGGTTTTGCATAGGTTTTATCACTCTCCATTTTAAAAGAAAAAGTAATAGCAATTTCTCCCAGAAAGAATAATAAAAATAATCCTGTGGTTAAAAATATTTTTGGTCTCATAGTTCAGTCATTAAATTCTACAAACAGTATCTGCCAATTTTTGTTTACATCAGCAAACACTGACCCTCCTCTTTTTATTGCATCATTTGCTTTGTTCACACGCATTGAAACAAATAATATGTTCCTGCCTCTTCAATTACCACGCCAAATGGTAAGTTTTATACAAATTCTATGTTTAGTTTTGATGAAACATCACTTTCTTTCCCCAAACGCATTGAAATAGTAACCTCCCCCAATTCAATGTCCAAATTTAGACCATTTCCGGTTAACCGATAAGGAAATTTTTTCAACATAACCGATTTTGGTTGTTAATAACTGTTTTTTTTTGATTAACGGAGAAAAGGAAAGATGTATCAGATCTGTTTCATAGCACTTGATGTGCCAATTGCTTAAAATCTATCGAAAAACAACAAATTTGCCGGCAATTTGTTATGTAAAAAAGTAATTGATATGAGAAATGGTGTTATTTTAATCATACTTTCCTTATGGTTTGTATGTTGCAGCTCAAACGGACAAACAGAAGAAACAAAAAACCAGAAAAACGAAAATCTATACGGTATGGAAAAAAGTGATCTTGACTGGAAGAAAGAATTATCTCCTGAGGAGTATAAAATATTAAGACAGTGTGGTACGGAAGCTCCTGGCACAGGAGAGTATTACAATTTCTTTGAAAAGGGGAA
The DNA here is from genome assembly GCA_964416375.1 of uncultured Bacteroidales bacterium. Lineage (GTDB taxonomy): Bacteria > Bacteroidota > Bacteroidia > Bacteroidales > UBA10428 > UBA10428. The sequence continues at coordinate 1,967 of CAYQDZ010000051.1, read as the reverse complement.
ATATATATGCGCGGCCTGTGGATTTGAGCTTTTCGATTCAGAGACCAAATATTCTTCGGGATCGGGATGGCCAAGTTTTTTCGATGTCATTTCCGAAGGCCAGGTTGTATTGATTAAAGATAACAGTCTTGGTATGCTAAGAACAGAAGTGCGATGTGCCAATTGTGGCGGACATTTAGGGCATGTATTTCCGGACGGGCCAAAACCTACAAACCTGAGGTATTGTATCAATTCCATCGCGCTTAAATTTAAGGACAAGAAAGAGCAGGATTCGGAAAAACAATAAACAAATCAGAATAAAAGAGGTTGTCCAAGAAGTAAAAAAAACTTACTCAATGAGATGTTTTTACTTTGTGAAACTCTGTGTCTTCTTTGTGATCCTCTGTGTAATAGTAAATTAAAATATACCACAAAGTTACTCAAAGTATACACAAAGGCACACAAAGACTTTTTGGACAGCCTCTTCAACCTGAATTTTTATTTATTTCTTCACTTTGATGGTACATCCTATAGCTTTTGTAAAGTCAGGATCGGGATCTTTACCTGCTATGAGTGCATTCAGTGCATCCGTTAAATAGCTTTGCTTTACAGCAGCCGGATTTTCATAATTATCGTCAATGGTTCCAATATACTTTACAATGGGGTCACCTGATGTATCTTTTTGCAAAAGATAAACATGAGGTGTACGTGTAGCACTATTTTGAATCTGAAGCTCATTTGCATCATTTTAATTCAGTAAATTTCTGTTTACTTTCGTTTTTATAACAATTGGTTTACTTTATGGTTTCGTATGGAAGAGATTTTTAACAATTCACAAGTCAATAGAGGCTTTGCAAGTGACAACAATTCAGGCATTTCGCCGGAAGTGTTAAAAAAAATTAAAAAAGTAAATTCAGGGCATGTTGTAGGGTATGGAGACGATCCATTTACAGAAAGGGCCATTGAGTTGATCAGGGAAAATTTTGGCCGGAATTCAATACCATTCTTTGTTTTTACTGGTACCGGAGCAAATGTCCTGGGAATATCCGCCTCCATTCGCCCTTTTCATTCTGTTTTTTGTGCGGAAACTTCGCATATCCAGGTGGATGAGTGCGGGGCAGTGGAAAGATTTGCAGGCTGTAAAATGATCCCTATTCAAACTCCTGACGGGAAGTTAAATGCTGAAATGCTTAAAAAGCATATGGTTGGTTTTCAATTTGAACACCATTCTCAACCGGGCATTATTTCTATTTCGCAGGTCTCTGAAATGGGCACTGTATATACACTTAATGAAATAAAAGAGCTTGCAGATTTCGCCCATAGTTATGGAATTCTATTTCATATGGATGGAGCGCGTTTATCCAATGCTGCAGTCTCACTGGGAACAGGGTTTAAAGAGATGACTTCGGATGCAGGTGTGGATATACTATCCTTCGGAGGCACAAAAAACGGACTGATGGCTGCAGAATCGGTGATCTTTTTTCAGAAGGAGATTGCCGGGGAATTTAAATACATACGCAAGCAGGGAATGCAGTTGTCTTCTAAAATGCGATTTATTGCAGCACAGTTTATTGCTTTTTTTGAGGATGATTTATGGAAGAAGAATGCTCAGAATGCGAACCAAATGGCCCAAAAACTCTATCATGCAGTGAAGGCTATTTCAGGAGTTAAAATTACCCAGAAAGTAGAGGCCAATGGTATTTTTGTCATACTGCCCAAAACTGCTATTCCAGAACTTCAAAAAGAATTCTTTTTCTACCCCTGGAATGAGGAAACCGGAGAGGTGCGATGGATGACTTCTTTTGATACTACCGAAGATGATATAGCACAGTTTGCAGAAAAAATAAAAGAAATTTTAGAAGACAACTAAAAATTTGATCTGTTAAAAGGTTAGCTTATACTTTGAAAAGTCTCAAAATGAGTTGTTTATGGGAACAACTTGCTGGCATTGTCATACTGAAATCAGAAAATTGTTCTGCACGAACCAT
>CAYQDZ010000050.1:13655-15537 GCA_964416375.1 uncultured Bacteroidales bacterium | reverse complement strand
TATCACAAATAAATAATTAAAATTCATTCATTTTTATGAATAATGCAGGTTAGATAGCCCTACAACATTCGATAAAGAGTTTTTGTTTAACTCAAATGAAATATTTACTATGAACAATAGTAAAAAATGGAATATTTATTCTGATTCCTTTAGCATTCGCTTAACAATCTCAGCAGAGGATTCAACAACCCGTGGACAGTACTCTTTAAAAACATTTTTCTCGCGTAATGTTTCAAGCTCAATTTTATTGCTCACGTCCATACCAAGTATACCTTTGCATTCAAGGGAATGGTACTGATCAGAAAATTCCTCTGAGAACTTGTCAAGGATCATCCGCAATTTTAATTTGCCCTCCTGTTCACCGGCATTTTCCACGCCATAACGTAATCCAAGGATTATAAATGCACCAAGAACAGCACCACAGGTCTTGCCCTGATAATTAATGCCTGCACCTAATCCGGTGGCTAATTTCAGACCCTGTTTTTCATCTAATCCCAATTCATCTCCAAAAGCAGAAACAATGGATTGCGCACAATTGTATCCCTCTAAAAATGATTGAACTGCTTTTTCCTTTTGCATGAGGTATGAATATTACCTTAAGTAAATTTAATTATTCTTATCGATTTAAAAAGTATATTGTATGACAAATAACGATTCCTGCAGTTTCAGTCCGTAAACGGGAAGCACCCATGGTGACAGGCTTAAAATTAGTGTTCAGCGCCCGTTTTATTTCATGTCCGGAAAAATCTCCCTCGGGACCTACCATGACAATAGTATGTTTGCCGGGATGATAACTGTTTTTCAAATCCAATTTTTCCTTTTCATGGCAATGTGCGATAAACAATTCGGTTTCATTGTGATGTTTCTTCATGAAATCGTTGAAACTAATTATTGGATTCAATATCGGTTTATAAGCCTTCACCGATTGTTTCATGGCCGCTACAATTATTTTATCAAGACGATCAGTCCTGATTTTTCTTCGTTCAGAATGATCTGTTACAATAGGTGATATCTCATCAATGCCTATCTCTGTCGCTTTTTCAAGAAACCACTCAAATCGGTCAATATTTTTTGTCGGGGCCATGGCAATGTGTAAACGATAATTTCTTTTCTGGTATTCATTGATTGTATTGATGATTTGCAATGATAAGTTTTTCGAGTCTGCCGACTGAATTATTGCCTCAGATAAATTGCCTTTGCCATCTGTAAGAGAAACACGATCTCCTGATTTCAGGCGAAGCACCCTGACGCAGTGTTTTGATTCCTCTTCATTAAGCAAATAATGTTCTCCGATCAGATCAGGAGCATAAAATAGTTGCATAAAATTTTCATCTTTGTTTCAAATATAAAGAATTCAAAGCATTGAAAAGAATCGGATTGCTTTCAGACACGCATGGATTTTTAGACGAACGTATCCCTGATTATTTTAAAAGTTGTGATGAAATTTGGCATGCGGGGGACATTGGAACAATGGAAACCCTTGAAATGCTTGAGAGTTGGAAGCCTGTCAGAGCAGTATACGGAAATATCGATGGGCACAAATTAAGAACTGCACTCCCCGAAATTCAGCGTTTCACATGTGAAAAAGTAGATGTGCTGATAAAACATATCGGTGGCTATCCGGGCAGGTATGATCGGTCAATTTATCAAACCATAACAGAGAATCCTCCTGATTTATTTATTTCAGGGCATTCGCATATTTTGAAAGTTCTGAATGATAATAAAAACCAGTTATTGCATATTAATCCGGGTGCCGCAGGTAAAAATGGAATACATAAAGTCAGGACAATCGTTCGATTTGTCATTGAAACACATACCATAAAAGATATGGAAGTCATTGAAATGGAGAAGCGTTTCTAACGAACGAATTTCGGACGGTGGA
>CAYQDZ010000050.1:0-13555 GCA_964416375.1 uncultured Bacteroidales bacterium | reverse complement strand
TTTTTAATCCTCATCCTGAAGTCCTGATCTTTTTTCCATTGCATCCCTGTATCTTCGGTAGAAATTTGTTTTTTTCCTGTCCGTGGCTATCATGTAAATGTAGGATGTCTCTCCCCTGCGAACCTTCAATTTTCTGTCGCGGGTTTTCATATTCATAATGGTTTCAACATATTCTCTATTGCTCGAAAGTGTTTGCATTACACCCCTGGTATATCCAAAATAGTAATATGTACGCTTATCAACTTCAAAATAAAAATCCATAATATCACCGCTTCGTTTAATTTGCAATTCCAGGAAGCCATTCACTTTTTTATTGATCTGAGTATTGTTTATGCTACCAATACCTATTTTCCCTTCCGAGTGATAGGAATTCATCTCATTGTTCCATACCAGCTTTAAATCAGTCAGTATCATGGTATGCTTCAATTCGTCAGGTAACTGTTTTATTGTTCCAAACAAGGACAATTCATCGCGTAATTTTTGAGAAGTTTCAGCTCCCACAACAGTCTCCATTGTCTTTGTGAGTACGGGTCTGTTCATGTCAACAGGATCAAGTCGTGGTGCACTGTCTATCTCCTGAGCCATAAGCTGCACCATGTCTTCCGACAGATAAAAATCAACCATAAGCACTACATCCAGTGTTGTTTTATTATCCGGAACAACATGAGTTACATTACCATATGTTTTGAGTTTAAGTTGGCCCAGTTCCTCTCCCAGATCAATCTTCCCTTCACCATACAGACGACAATCTTCACGGTGCAGACTAAGATAATCTTCAGGCAAAGTAAAATCATTGATTTTTTCTTTGGATCCAATTTTGAACAATTGCTGTGCTTTATCATAATACAGGAAGCCATGAGAAGAGATAAGCGTTTCATCGCTGTAACTTTTGTGAGCATTTAAAAATGCAGGATAAACATGAACTGAATCATAATACATATACATCCCTGCATAAATTTTGTTTCTGTCGAAATTAACAGGTTGCTCAGGCAGCGGAATATAGATGTCAGCAGGATCAATCCTGGAACTGAAATACAGCCACTGAGGTTTGATTACATCGCAATTGTGCTCCATCATCACCCCTCCTTTGAATGTTAAAAGTGAGTCAACGGATTTCAGAAATGCCCTGCCCTGAAATTGAAACGCCGGACTTAAGCGAAAATTTGCCGATTCATAAATATCGCCACGGGCAACAGATAAGAGTCCGCTATCAACTTTTATATCATCAAAATGTATTAGCTGCACCTCTCCTGTCTCATCAACATAATCATAATTTCCAAATCCTGAATAAAAGTTCCTTCCGGTAATATTTAAGGTAGCCGTATGAATGGTATGGTACTTTGTATCCTTATGCGTTCTGATGATTGCATCTTCCAGTGTCCGCATTTTTGCATCCCTCTCAACAGTAACTTCTCCCTCGGAGGGGTATATTCTTGCATCAGCTACTTCAATAAATTTAACACCTTTGGCGTTGATATGATTTTTTTCATAATCGTAATATGCCAATGGTGATACAAAGTTCAATGAATCCTGGTCATGATGCAGAGAAATATATCTTGGTCCATAGGGTTCAACATCTTCATCCGTAGTATCCATTCCAACCAAATCAGTGAAAGTCCCCATGGCCAATTCTTTTTTTGTCATATCCCATATAAAATAATCGATATAACTAACATATTTATTGTCGGGAAAATTCACCAGGGTAAATTCATCATTGGATTTGAACCAGCCTTTTTTCTCTCTGTAATTCACATGTGCATTAACATTGTCTGTTAAAACTGTAAATCCGTCTGTATGGAGAGATTTCAAATAAAAATTGGATGTATCAGCGTAAATATCTTGTGATTTGTAGGTAAATAAATCAGAATGCAAGTCAGAATTTTTAAGGTCCATTTTCCCATTTCCCGATAAACCTGTTGGTTCAAGAAGCAAGCTTCCGGCAAGTTTTGTTGAATCATTAAACATAGTAAAATCCGTATCTGTCTTATCGGCAAACAATTTATCTGCATAGGGTACCCAATGAATGTAATTATTTACCGAATGAACTTTCGGATACTGTGTCTCAGAAGTTTTTTGTGCTATGTTGAAATGACTGGCAATGGTGTTCATTGAATCGGGATAAAAAATAAAATCATCGGAAAGAGTTGTTGAAGTAAGATATTCCAATGTACCATCACCTCTCAGTCCTTTATTGGATAACCATATTTCGTTACTGAAGGTGCCTTTCCCATCGTATACAGGAAAACCATCACCTGATGTTATATGTTTAAAACCGAGAGAATAATCAGGTTGCAATGACAACTCTTTCTCAAAAGCCGGAAATATTCCGGCAGACACAAATTCACCCTTAAAGTATAAATCTTTGTAATTGAAATTATCCAGGCTATCCATAACAAAAGGGTAAACCTCAAAATAGAAATCATTCGATTCATAAACACCATTTTGAATATCACTTCTTTCATAGTAAACAAAGGAATTTTCATCGCTGGAAAAAATCGGATATTCAGGATAGCTTTCTCTCCCTGATTTATTATCAGGTTTATCGATTAATAATTCGCCGGTAATATGGTGCAATCTGTTTTTCACCTGTTCCGAAATAAGAAATCCATAATTATCCCGCTTACCGGTAAGAAATTCGATGTTAAGTGAATCAATATTCTGCATATTGATTTTAAATGAATCGTAACGGAAGAAAAAATTACTGCCAAAGAAAGAGAATAATCCGGCTGCAACTATGCCGTCAAATTGAAAATTTCTATTGCTTTTAAGAATAATCCTCTGGTATTTTGGATAGATAATAACATTCTGAGAATCACTGACATGGATTTCAGGGATGCCGTTAATTATAAGATCATTGGTATTGATATTGTAAATGGCATTTTCCATCGGGGCTTCAACAACCGATTCAAATCCCATAACATCATAATCGATTTTATTGATACTGGCTGCCAGGTAATCGTATAAGCGAGGCTTCAGCGTAATACTTTCTGTAATTTTATCATAAAAAATAAATCCTCCATAGGCCATACGCATAGCTTGTTGCTGTACTGCATGCAGAGGCATTCTTAAATAATCAGCATATACATTCACAGGAAATTCATCACTACCGTATTTGCTTGCAAAACTTTTTAACAAAACGAGTGGATGAGCATTGTCCATCATCATCATGTTAAGGTATTTTTCATAGTTAAAATAGTTTTCCGATTCAAAATATGCATTTCCTATAGCTGTACCTCTTGGTGCTGAGAACTTCATGATATTTTCATCCATTCGCCACGTTAACTGATCAAAATTCATATCCACCTTATGATAAGAATTTGAATACGGAGCCTGTGAAGAGAAATTATCTGATTTTAAAAGTGTGAGTTCTTTGATGTTTACGCGATACGTGAAGAACAAATCAGGATGATATATTGAATCATTTCTAAGTTTTATGGAAACAGATGTCCTTAAACTGGAAATTCTGTCACTGCGAAATCCAAAATAGACAGACGCCGCTGAAAATACCAGGGTATCATTCCGATAAATTTTAAGTTTAGCTGTTTTCTCAACGGTTCCGGTTCCAACCAGTTTTGCTCCCTGCATGGATAAACCGCCTTCATAATCAATATTATCATACAGATCTTCAATGATAAATTCTTTGGTATAAGAGTAGAATTTGGGATACGTGGCTTTCTCTGTGTCCTGATTGTATTTTACTTTATCATGAAGATTACCCTCAAGAGGTTCATCAAAATAAATTTTGTTGATAAATGTTATATGCTCAGCATAATATTCAGATTTCTTAAGCTCAATCTCATAATCCTGTAATGTGGCAAAAACATCTTCCCGGTTGTAACCACCCCTTTCCCATGTAACAAGACCTCCTTCTCCCTTCCAGATGTTTTCAATCGGGTAAACAACACCCTTTGTTTTATAAAGATGTAGGCTGTCACGTTTTGCATAACAGATCAAATCAACATCAGAGAACTCGACCCTCAGATCCTTATGATTCAAGATCTTATAGTTTTTATTGCTTGCCTTCCAGATTGTTGAATTCGATTTATATAGCAAGCCTTCACTTAATAGTATGCCCGTAAACTTCAAAATATTATTTATTTCAAAAGTCTTGGTTTTTCTTTTGTCAAGAATCTTTTCAAAGCCTTCGACCCAGTTTTTATAGTTTGATTCGTTTGTATTGTAATTTTCGAATGCCAGCATGCATGAAAGAAAATTATAAAAATGAGGATATGGCTTGGCGTTTCTCTTTATCATCAGCTGGCTCAACACAACAATGGTCCGCTGTTCTGAAAAATTAAACAAACTATCTTCTTCCCAAGCATTTATGAATCTTTCAAGAACATCTTCATACTGTTCGGGCAGGGTGCTCATGTAATTTGAAAGTTCTTCAGTATAGGTATGTATATCACCGCTAAAAACTTCCGTTTTCCCTGCATAAAGGGAAAATACAGAAACCTTAAAAAGGAATATGATGAATACTATTTGTATTCTGTAACCAAATCCGGTGAAATACATAATCTTCTGATTTTCAATATGATTTGTTCATACTTGGAAATATTACAAGCATACAATGCACTTACTCATTCTTTCTTTTAAAAATAGTTAATTCCTGGTAAAAATAAGCATCAACCAGTCATTCAGACCGTATTTTTTTTGCAATTCGACAAAAAAAAACGACAACCCGCAAAATTGATTGTCGTTTTTTACACAAAATATTATGATCAGAAGGCATTGACTATTCCCATGAAGTCATCCACTTTCAGAGCTGCTCCTCCTATCAGACCTCCGTCAACATCAGTATTTGCAAACAGATCGTTCGCATTTGAAGGTTTGCAACTGCCACCGTATAGTATAGAAGTATTCTCAGCAACCTGTACTCCGTATTTTCCGGCTATATGATCACGAATTACTTTATGGATTTCCTGTGCCTGATCTGGTGTCGCAGTTTTTCCTGTACCAATGGCCCAAACCGGTTCGTAGGCTATTACAATCTTACCGAAGTCTTCTGCCGACAGATCAAACAAGCCCTCATCAAGTTGAGTTTTTACGATATCAAAATGCTTGCCCGCTTCTCTCTGTTCAAGAACTTCTCCGATACAAAAAATAGGAATTAACCCAGCCGCAAGGACAAGCTTTACTTTTGTTGCAAGAAGTTCATTGGTTTCTCCATAATATGCTCTTCGTTCCGAATGCCCCAGTATAACATAGGTAGCGCCGGCAGACTTAATCATCCCGACAGATACTTCGCCTGTATAAGCTCCGCTTTCTTTGTCGGCACAATTCTGAGAACCCAGGTACAGAGATTCTTTATTAATTGTTTTACTGACTTCGCTTAAATGAATAAAAGGCGTACATAAAACTACGGTAACATCATTTCCCGAGACCTTTTCATTCACACCTTTGGCAAGTTCAATGCCTTCCTGTAATGTTGTGTTCATTTTCCAGTTGCCTGCAACAATATGTTTTCTCATAATATGGTGTTTGTTATTAATAAATATTTCCTGGTCGCGAAATTAAAAAAAACTTACTTAACTGTTGAAGAAAGAAAAAAATTAAGGTATTCATGTTTGTGGTGAAACAAAAAGCCTTTATGATTTGGCAAATCCACACACGAAATGATACTATGGATTTATTCCATTTTTTGAGTTCAGTATTTGCAGGCGAAAAACACTTAATATCAACGACAATGATCCTATAAACAATAAGATTGTTAACGCAAAATAATCCTCTTTTTTCCGCGTGATTTCTTTTATTGCAAAGGACAAACCATTTTCTTCAAAAATATTGTCAGCCGGGATATTTCTAAAATGCCACTTGCCCAGAATATTTCCTTCCTTTATTAACATCAATCCCGGATTGCTTCGAATCATTGTTTTCAGTGTGATGTTGTCGGTGATAAAAAATTCAAAAACAGGCTCTGTGGTTTTTTCAATTTCTTCTATAACATCACCCATTGAAGATGTCATGCCATACACACCATAGCCGTTTTGAAATGCCTTCTTAGAAAATTCATTTATTCTTTCAAGTCCTTTTATATTCACTTTAGTAAGATCGTCTGCAACAACCAGGAAGGAATACCCGTCATCAAACAATACACTGTCTGTAATATCAATCCCTCCTGCGGAGGTTAGCGTAAAATCTTGAATAGGAGGCTTATAGCCACTCTTAACTAAGATATTTTTTGTTTCCACCCAATGCCAGGTACTGTCATTCCAGGGTTGGATTTCCGAATCGAGTGTGAACTCCTCAACAATGCCGTCTTTTCTGTAAATCAGCCTTGTCTCATACTCGTCTGTTGGTATACCTTCAGGAATTTCCATTGAAGCAGGAATATTTGCACCGATATGATAGGGCCTGAAATCAATGAATGGCAAATTGTAATAACAATGCAGCGACAAAAACACAACCATAACTCCCAGAATAACAGTAATGGACCATTGAACAACAGGTTTAAAAAAACTCAGGAATTTGTTTCGTTGTTGAAACACAATAAGTGTAGGAATAAAAATTATTAGATTCTTAAAAAAAGTTTGCCAATTGCTGAGTATAATAGCATCTCCAAAACAACCACAGTCTGTAACAGGATTGGTTAATGCACTATACAATGTAAGCAATGTAAAAAATGACATGAACAACAGAAGTGCCCAGCCTGTTTGTTTCATCCTGATTTTCAGAAACAGGCACAATCCAATAATCAGTTCAGCACTGCTTAATAAAATGGCCAGAACAAGTGCCAGGGGTGAAAGAAAATGTAAGCCAAATGCATCAAAATAATCCAGAAATTTGTACGTCGACCCCATAGGATCAATTGCTTTTACAAAGCCGGAAAAAATAAAAACAATTCCCATAATAAACCTGGCAATATTTCTGATAATCTTTATGGTCATTACAATAAAAGTTTTCGTTTGATCTTTTCTACAATGAATTCTGATATCTTTTCAGTACCAAGCATATTACCATCCGTACCCTCACATTCAATGGATTCAAAATCATCATTTTCTTTCACCTGCCATACATAAACATCATGTACTTTCTTCTGAAAATTCAGATCTGCTTCATGAATATCAAAGGCTCCGTTCAGATAATCTCTGTCGGTTCCATGTCTGTTATTGTGTAAACTTTTTTGTGTAAAATGAAAGGGGACATTCAGATAAAGGTTTAAATCAGGAACAGGGATTTTATTGTATTTGTATTCGAAATGTTTTATCCATCCGGCAAGCCTGATTTTCTCTTTTTCATCTGTAAGTTTTGCACATTGAAAAGCAATGTTGGAGTATAAATACCGATCGGCTATGACAACGTATTTTTCATCCATCCATTGTTTCAGGGAGCTGGCCGCATCCTTTCTATCTCCGGCATAGAGCAATGCTATCAGGTATGGATTTACCTGATCGATATCACCAAGGTCTCCTCTCAAAAACCGGCTGATCAGTTCTCCCCAAATGGGAGAAACTGTGCGGGGAAAATGTATAAATCTGCTTTTTAGATTTTGTTCCCTGAAGAATTGCTCAACAAGTTTTAGCTGTGTTGATTTTCCTGAGCCATCCAAACCTTCAATAACTATGAAACTCACTGTCAATAATTTTAGTCCAAATATTCCTGGTGCGAATGCTTATTTTTACCTTTACAATTCCATTAACACCAATTTTTACGATGGATAAAGATACATTATTTGCAAAGAAACAGGTAATCAACTGTGGCGGAAAATGTATGAATTTTTCAGATCCAAAAATCATGGGTATCCTAAATATCACTCCTGATTCATTCTATGACGGGGGGAGATACACGGACAAAAAATCCATTCTCTCGAAAACCCAAATATTGGTTTCGGAAGGTGCTGAAATTGTAGATATCGGCGCATATTCATCAAGACCGGGGGCAGAACATATAAGTGAAAAAAAGGAACTTCAAAGATTGACAATGGCATTGGAAATCATACGAAAGAAATACCCCGCTCTGATTCTGTCAGTTGATACGTTTCGCTCCCTCATAGCTCAGAAGGTAGTAAAAGAATACGATGTCAATATCATCAATGACATCTCGGGAGGTATGCTTGATAAGAAAATGCACGATACCATGGCAAAACTTCAGGTACCCTACATTATCATGCACATGCCAGGAACCCCAAAGAACATGCAATCAAAAACCATCTACAAAGATATAATACAGGATATTATTGATTTTCTCGGAATTCAAGTGGCCTCCTTAAAAAGGAAAGGGCTTAATGACATTATCATTGATCCCGGATTTGGCTTTGGTAAAACCATCGAACAGAACTATCAACTATTGGCTCAGCTCGATGCATTTAAGATTCTGGAGTGTCCTGTGCTTGCCGGAATTAGCAGAAAATCCATGATCTATCGTGTATTGCATAACACGACTGAAGATTCACTGACAGGTACTGTTGCCTTAAACATGTTCGCCCTGACAAAAGGAGCAGATATCCTGCGTGTTCATGATGTAAAAGAAGCCAAACAGACAGTTCAATTGTTTTTAAAAACAGAGGAGGAGGGCAAGAAATATCTGAACCTACATAAGTAATGTGTATATTTAACGAAGATTTATATTGAGTCATGCTTTTCACCTTTATTACTGTTCGCGTAATTGATATCATTGATATACTTCTGGTAGCTTTATTAATGTACCAGATATACATGATTATCAGGGGAACCGCTGCATTCAATATATTCGTCGCTGTTATCGGCATCTGGCTTCTTCATTTTTTTGTGAGCATGTTCAAAATGAAGTTGCTAACATCCATTCTGGGGGCTGTAATTGAGGTTGGCGCCATAGCGCTTATCATACTCTTTCAACAAGAAATAAGAAGGTTCCTGATTTTTTTGGGGAGTAAGTATTTCCCCAAAAGGAAATTTTCTTTACAGAACTTGCTGAAAAAAGGAGATGCAATCATTGAGAAAGTAAAAATTTCATCCATTCATAAGGCCTGTATGAATATGGCCAGTAGTTTTACAGGTGCTTTGATTGTTATCTCCCGTAAATCATCTCTCGAATTGTATGCCGAAACCGGTGATATCCTGAATGCAAAAATATCCAGCAGACTTCTGGAAAGTATATTTATTAAAAACGGACCTCTGCATGATGGTGCCGTAATCATTGAAAATGATCTTCTTGTATCGGCCCGTTGCGTACTGCCATTTTCAAGCAATACAAAACTCCCTCCGTATTATGGAATGAGACACAGGGCAGGTCTGGGTATAAGTGAAAATACAGATGCCATGGTCATTATTATTTCGGAAGAACGCGGAGATATATCCATTGCAGAACATGGTGAATTGATTTCCGGAGTTGGAGAGCAGGATCTCTGGAATATATTGAAAAAACACTTTGCTTAATAATAGTATTGAAATGAATTTAAGAGAGTTTCTTGAATTTGAAATCATAAGTACCGAAAGCTTTAAACTGACAGTATACCATATGCTATTCGCGTTCTTAATATTGATTATCACGCGGATCATAATTTATTTCATTCACAGATTATTCAGAAGACAGGAAAAACGTAACCGGATTGATTTTGGAACAAGCAGGGCAATCTACCAGCTGATCAAGTATATTATTTGGGTTATTGCCATTGCGTTTGCATTGGAAACCCTGGGGATCAAAATCACTTTTCTCCTGGCCAGTTCAGCCGCTTTACTGGTTGGTCTCGGGTTGGGTTTGCAACAAATATTTCAGGATTTTGTATCAGGAATTACCTTGCTGATTGAAGGTACATTAAAAATTGGTGATGTTGTTCAAACAGCAAGCGGTGAAGTTGGCCGGGTGAAGGAAATAAATATGCGTACATCCAAGCTTGAAACCAGGGATAATATCATATTAATCGTTCCAAATTCAAAGTTAATCAATGATATTGTGATCAACTGGAGTCATCTTGAAAAGAAAACACGTTTTTCCGTTAAAGTAGGTGTGGCTTATGGTTCGGATGTCCCATTGGTAAAAAAGGTACTTTTGGAATGTGCATCGGAACAAGAATTCGTCTTCACAGATCCTTCACCATTTGTTCGCTTCCTCGATTTTGGAAATTCATCACTTGATTTTGAGTTGTTCTTCTGGACAGTAGAAACTTTTCGTGTGGAAGATATCAAAAGCAACATACGCTTTATGATTGATGATGCCTTTCGAAAAAACAAGATCAGAATACCTTTCCCGCAAAGTGATGTCCACTTTTTTCCTAATACAGAAGAAGAGAAATAGCGAATTGTGCTTATTTGAACCTGCTTTTTCCTCTTTTCTTAACAATCTTGGCTTTTGATTCTTCTCTGTTGAGCAGGCGTTCAATGTTTTTCTGATGAGTCAAAATCAGCAAAATGGAAACGATCATTGAAAAAATAACAAGAGATGAAATGGTGGTTTTAAAAACAAAGATTATCAATATGGGGAATGATATTCCGGCTATCATTGAACTAAGGGAAACATACCTGGTAGTCAGAAATACAACAACAAAAATACCTATGCAAATGAGTGTTGGCTGTGGTTGAATGGCCAGCAATAGTCCAAGCAAGGTAGCAACTCCTTTACCACCCTTAAATCCAACATAAACAGGGAAAATATGACCAAGTACTGCCGCTGCTCCAAGTATCAGTTGATAGTTCACAAAATCAGCTGTTCCTGAAATATAAACTTCGGTTAACCTGATGATGCTAACCGCTATATACCCTTTTAAAACATCGATTAGAAAAACCGGTAATCCTGCCTTCCATCCCAACACACGTAAAGTGTTTGTAAACCCAGCGTTTCCACTTCCATGTTCCCTTACATCGATTCCGTAAAACCGTTTCCCAATCCAGACAGATGAAGGAATTGATCCAATGAGATAGGCAAAAATAATAAGTAAAATCTTGATTATCAATGACATAATCAAAGAACAAATTGATAAGGCGTTACAAATTTATAGGAAAATATTTAGTATCAAAAATAATAACTTACAATTTGAAAGCTCCTAAAACAAAAAGCCTCTAAGCTAAGTACTTAGAGGCTTAATAATATTTAATTTATTTTGTTTATACGATTTCAAACGGGTTTATCGTAGTTTTTCCATACTGTTCTTTACATGCCAGTAGTTTTTCTTTTTGATTTTTCAATACAGCTTGAAATGCTTCCGGAATATCATCCTCATCAGCATAAATTTTTTCCATCCGTTCAATCTTCTCAAGAAATTTTTGTATTCTGATTGAAAATTGTTTTTCATAAAGTCCTTTGGTATATTCCCTGTTAAATACCTGCATAAACAAGGATTTCAGGTCTTCGTATTTTGGGATATATCCTATCGGTGTTTCTATTGCATCATATTCTCCATGCACTCTCCCTTCCATCCAGATTAGCCATACTTTTTTATCCACCTTCTCGCTCAAAAACTCCCCGTTTTCCTTAATAAAGTAGTTGGTAGCAAATACCTGGGGTACTTTTTTCAATTTTTGTCCGAATTTCAGATGGTTATCGATGTACTTGCCCAATTGCACTACAAGGAAGTCGAGATTGGCCATTGGACTGAATTTTCTAACACCTTCCTGCCCAATTGTTGCAGCGGTTGTTTCCGATTCAATTGTTGCACCAATATACACACCATGTTCCCAACTCAGACTTTGAAATACCGGAACCGATGTATCCGAATCGCGCCCACCGTAAATCACGCCACTGATGGCCACGCCATCCGGATTATGAAGGTTCTGATCGGCATTGGATAATTCGTTTATTCTGACCGTGTATCTGGCATTCTTGTGTGCATGTCCGACTTCTTTCCCATCCTTATCTTTGTCTCCCAGTTTCCAGTTTTCACTGAAATGATTCATGCCCTCATTTGGAAGTTCTTTTCCCATATTTAACCAATATGGATTGCCATTTTGAATTAATATATTGGAAAAAATCAACTCTCTTGGTGTCATAAGTACTTCATAAATAAACGGATCATCTTTAGGATTCACATCTGTAATAATGCCGAATATTCCCTGCTCGATATTTACCGCATGACATGTTCCGTCATTCCATTCTTTCAGGTAGGCTATATCGTCTCCGACAATTGTCTGTCCGGGAACCATGGCCGTTGATGTTTTGCCGCATGCACTTGGGTATGCTCCGGTAAAATAAGATGTTCTGTTTTTGCCTTCCGGTTTAATTCCCATAATAAACATGTGTTCTGTTAACCAGTCTTCCATATTTGCCTTATAAATCGCCAATCGAAGAGCCAATTTCTTTAATCCCAAGCTATTACCGGCATATTGATTGTTCACGGTAAGGACCCTCTCTTCCTTCAGATCCATGTAAATTCTCCTGTCATCAATATTTTTTGTGTTCCCTCTTTTATCCAGTTCCCCTGCTGAATGAACCAGGTAAAAGAAATCTTCAGAACCATTTAATTTTCGAAACTCTTCATAACCGGACCTGTAAAGAATATCTTCACTATGACCAACATAGGAGGAGTCCGTTATCTGCAAAGCACAAATTGAGAACTTTGAGGCACGTGGTCCCAAACAGAAAAATCTGATCAATACTTCTTTCCCCGCCATGGCCCCGTCCATTATTTCCAGTACTTCCTTTACTCCTTCTTCCCTTGGTTTTGTATTGACCACTTTGCTCATTTTTATGTCCGGAGTAACCAGGACACTGGTATTCCCTTTGTCTCTTGCCTGATCATAATAGCTGTCATAATGGATTGTATGTCCTTCCATAGTTAATTTTCTCTCTTCCCCGCTTCTTAACGCCAACTCCCGCACATAATCAATGTCTTCCTGAGAATCAGTTATCACTGAAACCTTTGAAGGTTTCAATAAATTTGTAAAATCCTCTACAATTTTTAAAACCTTAGGATTGTTTAAATACTCAAGTTTTTTCACATTTTCTTTGGTCAAAATACTTTGGTCAATGTTCATTTTTTCTTCGTTTAGGTGGCCTTGATATATCTTATTTATCTAATACTACTTGGTTGTTTTTTTTAGCGGCATCAAAGATAAAAAAAAAATGATTCACTGCTTGGCTAATTGTAACATGTCCCAATAAATAGTACAAATAAATATTCCAATGATTCATATTATACAAAAACCATATGTAATTGGCTATATTTCTAATAGTTAACACTAAAGGCGACAAATGTCCGCGTCTTTGTTAAAACTTCGGTAGTCTCTAGCTTCAAGTCTCAAATTTTTCTCAACCCCTCAACATCCTAAATAATTAAACTACTCAACAATTCACAGATCAGGAATTGCCAATTACGAAATACTAATTCCGAATCACTAATTACACAACCGAACTTGCTATGTCTTTGGAAAATAAATCGGCAAGCAGAGCTTGCGCCATATTGAGATCATATAATATAAAGAATACATCGTTATGAGATCAAGAAAAAGCAACTAAGAATTCATTACTGGTGATTCTATGAAAGGCTAATAGTTAAGTTTTGCAGTAAATATGATTGAAGCAAATAAGATGATTATATGAAATAAGTTAATTTTAATTAACGTGAGTTCGATATAATGTAAATGTTGTATACTATTGATTTTTAATTATATATGTAAAGCGTTTAGTGGATTTTTTAAGTCTTTGA
>CAYQDZ010000049.1:13507-15582 GCA_964416375.1 uncultured Bacteroidales bacterium | reverse complement strand
TCTTTTTCTTTCTTCGAAGTTCATTTTATGGATTCAAATATTATAAGGTTTTCATGGTCCCTCTCAGGAATCGACATGTATCAGCCAATGTAAGGGTTTTTGTTTTTTCGCCATTTACATCCACAATCCAGTGCGTATCATGTATAAATACTTTCAGGAAATTAGATCGTGTTTTCGAATCGGTAGTAAATCCGATGCGCCGAAATGCCTGAACCGACATATCCATATTTTTCCCTTTCCCCTCTATTGAAACAGAGCCCGTTGGATTTGTGTTCATTGTGAAATTCCCTGATCTTGCATCAAAGCGCAATAGTTCATTTCCAAAAACCTTATTCAGGATCCCCGAAAAGATAAGTTCTTCAGGTGTACCCTTATAAATTGTCTGATCAGGCAGCAAAAGCCATATTTCATCGGCCAGTTTCAGCGCCAGGTCAAGCTCATGAGTTGCAACCAATACAGAGCAGAGAGATTCTCGTGTCAATTGTCTGAGCAAACTCAGAATACTAACTTTGTTAGGAATATCAAGATGGGCTGTTGGTTCGTCAAGCAGCATTAAGGGAGCATCGGAAGCAAGTCCTTTTGCAATAAATACTCTTTGTTTTTCGCCATCACTTAATGTGCCAAATCTCCTGTTTTCAAAATCCTTCAAACCAACCTTATGAATGGACTCCAAGATTCTTTCCCTGTCATTCCCTCCAAGTGTTCCTAACCAATTGGTATAGTTATACCTTCCCAAAGCCACTATTTCTGATATGGTAATGTTACCCACTGCTGTATTATCGGTAAGGACGATGCTCAATAATTTACTCTTTTCAGCATTTGTTAACTGATGTATTTCCCTGGTTCCAATATAAACCTTCCCGCTTACAGGCATTTGTATCCCTCCCAATGTTCTGATCAAAGTTGATTTTCCGGATCCGTTAGCACCTATCAGGCAAACCAACTCCCCTTCAATGAGCTTCTCATTGATATCTTTCTGAAGTAATTGCAATTTTCCGTCCTTCCCGGAATATCCCAGATTCAAATTCTCAGTAACCAATTGTATTTTTTGATTCTCTGACATCAGAATGCAATTTTCCTGTTTTTTCTGCTAATAATTATCCAGATCACAACCGGAGCTCCAAACAAAGCCGTAACTGCATTGATAGGCAATACCATGCTATGACCCGGTATTTGGGACAATATATCGCATACCAATACCAATATTGAACCGATGATAATGGAACCGGGCAGAACAACTCTATGATTGGATGTGTTAAAAAGCAATCGTACTATATGTGGAACCGCCAGTCCAACAAAGGCGATAGGTCCTGTGAAAGCCACCAATGCCCCTGTAATTATGCTTGAAGCAATGAGAATGAAATATTTAACACGACCAATCCTCACTCCCGTTGTCCTGGCATTTTCTTCACCCAACAGTAAAGCATTCATTGGCTTAATAAGGAACACAGCCAGTATTAAACCTCCACAAACCAGTGGAATGATCAGGCCTAACTGTTCCCAACTCGTTGAAGACAAACTGCCAAGTGTCCAGATAACAAACTTCTGAACAAGTTCCGGTTCACTAAAATATTGCAGGATACTTACAATGGCTATGGCCAGACTGCTAAACATAATACCAACAATGAGCAGGGAAACTGTATCCCGTACTTTGGAAGAAATACCAATGATCATTAAAAAAACCATAGAAGAACCTAAAATGGAGGCAACAATCTGCCCCCCCATAATGTGGAAATAACCATTGTTAAAATTGAAAAGAGTGAAAATGGAGGAAGACATTACAAAAATCGCCACACCAAGGCTTGCACCTGAACTAATACCCAGTACATATGGTCCGGCAAGTGGATTACGAAATAAAGTCTGCATCATCAAACCCGCAACAGATAAACCTGAGCCTGTAATTATTGCCGTTATTGCCCTTGGCAGTCGCAGATAAAAAACAATATATTTCCATCCTGAATGATCTGATCTGCCCAACAGAATATCAAAGTATTTATCCAGGGGAATGGAAACACTGCCCAACCACAAATCAAGCAATAGCAAAGAGATAAGCGGAATGATCAAAGCAAGCAGTA
>CAYQDZ010000049.1:0-13407 GCA_964416375.1 uncultured Bacteroidales bacterium | reverse complement strand
AACCACAAATCAAGCAATAGCAAAGAGATAAGCGGAATGATCAAAGCAAGCAGTACAATTGTATTTATCCTGTTTCTCATTAATCAGAATTTAGTATGGCCTCATTTCATATTTTCAAGATAAACAGGTTCATAATCCGAATCTAGTAATTCGGGATGAAATACCCAGATTAAATCTTTCAATACCTTATCCGGACGTGTTACTCCACTCTCAAAAAAATCCAATCCTCCATTCGGATTTACTCTCTTGCCAAAAAAATAGACATGCCCTTCACAGAATGATTTCAATTTTTTGTAGCGACTGTCAATGCTTAGTAAATCATCCCGCTTTCCTGTAGAAGGTCCGAACCAGTAATCTGCTTCTGATTGTTTGTCAATTATGGTTTCAAAACTCACTGGTATGGAGCCTTTGCTATTGTCAGTATGCCAGTAATAATCAGCTCCTGCATCGGCATACATTCTAGCCGAATAGCTTTTACCACCCGCTGCATACCAGACTCCTTTATAACTTGAACCGTCAAGTACCGTTGGTTTTGATTTTTTCTCAGTACTTAATCCGACAAGCCTCAAATACTCATGTTCTATCTCGTTGAAAATTGAATCCGCCAGTTCATCTTTGTCAAAAAATGCAGCTACAAATTTTAACCATTCTGCTCTCCCCAGCGGATGAGTTTCCATAAATTCAAGGTTGTATGCAATAGGTAAACCTGCTTCAATAAGCTTTTCATCTACCATCTCCTTTGTTCCATAAATGTACTTCATGATAAGATCCGGCATATGATCAATTACCATTTCCGCATTGATGAGATGAGTAGATCCGAGGTCAGTCAATGTTCCATCCAGGTATCTTTGAAACAAAACGGAATCATAAATCAGTTTGGCATCACTGCATGCCGATATCTTTTTTCCTTCACTTATCAGGTTAATCATGGCAATATTTGTTGAAGACAAACAGGCAATCCTCACCAGGGGAGTTTTGATTTCAAAATCAAATCCTGTTGCACCAATACTATCATCATGATATAAAAAATACGTAGCCAAAGTGTCCGGAGGGTTCCAGGGATTGAGCACTGCAATGGTTTTGTATTTTCCGGCAGTCTGAATGGAAAATCCTTTTGCATATTTTATTTCATGTTTTTTATAGAGCGGTGAGCTCCCGAAAGGCCTCCCTGAAGGTGTTGAATTTCTGTTGGTGCAGCCATAAAATAAAACAACAACAAGAAGTGAAGCGATAATACGTATCATATCATTTAATATCAAAATTTAGCGGGATACATGAGGAAAAACCATTATGAATGGAGTCCGAAGCCTGTATCCCCGAAGTATCGAACCGGTTTTAGCATTAAGGCAGGTCTTCTGGCTCGTCGCGTATTGGCAACCTTCCCTTGTCCGCCGAATTTTTAACGAAGGCGGGCCTTCAAAAAAACTCCACATGAGCAAAGTGGCATTAAAAATACCAATAATATAAAATCGACTTACAGCTGCGGGGGCAGCTCCGGATTTCCAACCGGTTTCGATCAGGATTGGTACACCGGATTCCCTATTAAGCTCAAGTCACCTTAATAGCTGGCACAAATGTAAAAAAATTTGTGGAGTTAAAAATCAAGCAATGACTAAGTATTATGTAAACAACATCTACCCATATTCCGGCCAGGGTAAATGATTTACTTTTCACATGTTTTTCACCAAACAATAGTGCCTCTTATCAACCATGTCAATAAAAAATGCATCTTTGTGATCAGAAAGAAATATCTTTTGAAAAACAAAATTCTTATGCCCTCTATACTGATCGATACCTACAAAACCAATGATATCTATTCAGGTCTCGGTCAATTTTCGTACAATTTCGCAAAGTACACTTGTAATGCGATGCCTGAAAAGTATAAATTGTATTTCTTGGGAAAAAGTGATGTCCTTGTTGCTGAGAAAACCACACACACTTTTGTTCCTGTCAGCTGGCAAAAAAGATATTTCCCGTTTCTTAATGAAAAATATGATGTATGGCACAGTTTACATCAATTCCCGTCACATAAACCATCGAAACATTCAATACACATTTTAACCATACACGACCTTAATTTTCTGGTTGAAAAGAAAAGCCCGAAAGCAAATCATTACCTGAAAAAGCTTCAGAAAAATATTAATAATGCAGATGCCCTGACAGCAATATCTGATTTTACGAAGCAACTTGTAATAAATAATCTGGATACAAAAGACAAACCGGTTCATACGATCTATAACGGAGTGGAATTAAAAGTTTTTGAAAATGCCAGAAAACCGGACTATATCGAAAATGATGAATTCTTTTTTTCAATTGGAGTAGTGAATCAGAAAAAAAACTTTCATGTGCTGATTCCTTTGATGCATGCTTTTGCAGACATGAAGCTTATTATCGCCGGCAATAAAGATTCAACGTATGCCAGGGAAATAGAAGAAATCATTTTAAAAAATAATCTCGAAAACAGAGTTGTGTTACCAGGAAAAATAAGTGATGAAGACAAATACTGGTTATACTCAAATTGTAAAGCCTTTCTTTTCCCATCCATAGCCGAAGGTTTTGGTCTGCCAGTTATAGAAGCCATGTTAGCGGGCAAACCTGTTTTCCTTAGCAGGCATGCCAGCCTGCCGGAAATTGGAGGCAATGTGGCTTATTATTGGGATAATTTTGATGTTAACCACATGACGGAGATTCTGCTGACAAAACTAAATGATTTTAATAGTAACCGGGAAGAAGTTTCAAGAAACATCATGAAGCATGCCCAAAAGTTCAGTTGGAAAATCTGCGCACAGCAATATCTGAAGCTTTACAGTATCTTATTAGGATGATTTTATTTCTTTTCGTTGCGATTTTTCATCAAAACCTGAGCTTCTCCTCAGCAGATCATTGGCCATTTTTCTGAACAGAATATATCTCGCTTAAAATATGCTGGTATTTCTTAAAAACAATTTTTCTTCTCAGTTTGAGGGTTGCCGATAATTCACCTGTGTTTGGAGACCACTCTTCATGCACAAGCCTGAAACGTTTGATTTGTTCTGTCTGCCCCAAACTTTTATTCATTTCATTCACTTCCTTTTGATACCG
This sequence comes from uncultured Bacteroidales bacterium, assembly GCA_964416375.1. GTDB lineage: Bacteria > Bacteroidota > Bacteroidia > Bacteroidales > UBA10428 > UBA10428. Next base: position 10,326 of record CAYQDZ010000049.1, on the reverse strand, counting down.
GGTAATAACCTTTGGATTTGCAATTAAGTCCTTGTTATCCCTGAATTTAACACCATGTCGTGAACACCAGTTATGCAAAAACTGAAAATTAGGAGAAATGAGTGCACTGGCAAATTTTTCATTTTCTCCAACTACCATGAGTTGTTCTATAAAGAATGACTCCTTCAATTTATTTTCAATGATTTGTGGAGCAACGTACTTCCCGCTCGAGAGTTTAAACATTTCTTTTTTCCGATCCGTTATCTTAACGTATTTGTTATCAATCAGAACCCCAACATCACCTGAATGAAGCCAGCTATCTTTATCAATGGTTTCAGCCGTTTGCTTGGGGTCTTTGTAATAACCCTTCATGACCGAGTCCCCTTTCACCAGAATTTCACCGTCGTCTGAGATCTTAACAGACATCCCGGGTAATGCCGGACCAACAGTACCAATCATAACTTCTCCACTATCGTAGTTGTTGGCTGCTATTATGGGCGAAGTTTCTGTCATGCCATACCCCTCTACCAGGGGTATACCAGCAGCATTGAATATGCGTATCAATCGAGGTTGCAGAGCAGCACTTCCTGAAACAATCAACCGAACGTTATTTCCAACTGCTGCCTGCCATTTTGAAAAAATAAGCTTTTCAGCTATGGATAGTTTCCAGTGATAAAACTTGCCATTCTTCCCGTGAAACTCAAATCGCAAGCCCAAATTTACTGCCCAGAAAAAGATTTGTTTTTTAATTCCCTTCAGATCTTTTCCAACACCTATAATCTTATCATAAATTCTTTCAAGAACCCGGGGAACGGCAATAAATATTGAAGGTTTAACTTCTTTCAGATTATCAGAAATTGTTCCCAGGTTTTCAGCATAATAAATGCCGACACCCTGTTTTTGGAAATAATAATTGATGGTTCTCTCAAAAACATGACATATGGGAAGAAAGCTCAGGGTTTTGTCCTGAAGGCCAAAATTGAAAACCTTCGCTGCGCCATCAATGTTCCTGAGTATGTTTTTATGACTCAGCATAACTCCTTTAGGGCTTCCTGTTGTTCCCGAAGTATAAATTAAAGTGGCCAGATCGTCAGGAAGGATGCTTTTCTTAATCTCTTCGAGTTTGCCTTTTAGTTCATTTTCTTTCTCTTTTCCCAGGGAATACATTTCTTTCCAGTTTTTTGTTCCCGGAATTTCATTGAAAGTATAAATCAAAATCTGAGGATTCACTTTTTTTGCTACAGGTTCCAGCTTCTGAAGCAGGCTTTTATCGGATACAACAAGCATTTTAGGCTCCGCATGTCCCAAAATATATTCATAATCTGATTCACTTAAAGTTGGATAAATGGGCACGTGAATCAGGCCTGTCTGGTTCAGTGCCATATCCAGGTAGTTCCATTCGGGTCGGTTATTTGAAACCGTAGCAACCCGGTCGCCTTTTAACAGACCCATTGCTATAAGTCCGTAACCCAACAAATGTGTAGTATCATAATATTCTCGTATGGAATGATTTACCCAAACTCCACCCTCTTTATTCACAAGAGCATCTGGCTTATCAGGGAAATTCTCATAACAATTTTGCAAAATGTCAAAAATTCGGGTTAGTTCCATAATCATGAGTTTTAGCGGCGATTACAATTTACATTTTTTATTATAAATCAAGATAATATTTCCAGGAAATCTTCTTTATACAAGTCATAGATATGAATAGCATACTTTTGCAAAATACTATTTCTCCTTAGTTTTTGTGTTACAGAAATTTCTCCTGTCTCAGGTGACCAGTAGTCCGGCACCAACAAATGCTTCTTAATCTGCTCTGTTTTTCCCAGTTTCTTATTAACTTTTTTGATCTCATTTGTGATGGTTTTAACGACAGCTGGTGTGGCTATAAGTTTCTTATTCGAACCCTTAAAATTCTTTAAGGTTTTCTTTCTGAGAAAATCAAAGTTCGGAGAAATGATTGCCGCGGCATAATGTTTTCCTTCACCAATGACCATGATATGATCAATACAGGAGCAATTGAGAAAACGACTCTCAATTGCCTGGGGAACGATGTATTTTCCATAAGACGTCTTAAACATTTCCTTTTTACGGCCTGTAATCCTCAGGTATGTATTCTCCACAAACTCGCCCAAATCACCTGTATGAAGATATCCGTTCTCAATGGTTTTGTTTGTTAATTCTGTATTTTTATAATAGCCTTTCATAACATTAGGCCCTTTGACCAGGATTTCCCCGTCGCCGGCAATTTTAACATGAACCTTATGAATTAGAGGGCCCGCAGTTCCTATTTTCATATTTTGATCCCCACTATAATTCAATGCAACCAAAGGGGAACATTCAGTCAATCCATATCCCTGAAACACCGGTATTCCAGCTGCCCAAAAAAAGCGTTCTATCTTATCATCTATGGGTGATCCGCCCAGACCCACATATTTAATCTTACCGCCAAGCAGTGATCTTATAGCTCTGAATACAATAAGATCAGCCAGGAAATGTCTCAATTTGTAATAATACCCTCTTCTTACGGATACTTTATAATTGCAGCCAAAGTTTACACACCATTTCATTATCCTTCTCACGATAGCAAAGGATTCATCTGATTTGGATATCAATCCTTTCAAAATCTTTTCCAGTACTCGAGGCACCACAGTAGTACCATCGGGTTGAACTTCCTGCATATTGTGTAAGATCGATTTTAAATTTTCAGCATAATATATTGTTGTCCCTTTATAGATAAACTGGTACACTGCTGTTCTTTCATAAATATGACAGAGGGGTAAAAAACTAAGTACCTTATGCTTTTCTCCCAAAGGTTGAAGATCTGCTGCAGCCAGAATATTTGAGCAAAGATTGGTGTGAGTCAACATTACACCTTTAGGAAATCCTGTGGTTCCTGAGGTGTAAATGATTGTACAAACATCCTCAGACTGAATATTTTTTTTTAATGCTGCAAGCTGATCAATAGTATGGGCATCATGATTACCACTCAATTCAATAAAATCAAGAAAGTGTTCGACATTTGGTAGTCTCTCAATGGAAACGATGGTATCCAATTGAGGCAGTTCACGAATCAATTGGGAAACTTTGTTGTAAACCACCTGATCAGAGACAAATAGTATTCTTATCTCTGCCTGGGTGAGAATAAAAAGATAGTCGCTATCGCTTATTGTGGGATAAACAGGAACATGAACAGCTCCAATTTGGGCAACTGCCATGTCAATGATGTTCCATTCATACGAGTTATTGGAAAAGATACTGGCTACATTTTCCTCTTTTTTTACTCCAAAAGCCAACAATGCAAGCGAAAGCCGATCAGTAAGCGATTTGAACTCGCCTGAATTCAACGAATCCCATTTCCCGGATTTTTTCGTGTAGAATAATTCTTTATTTGGATATTTTTTACAGCAATAATCAACAATATCGAAAGTTCTCCTTACTTTCATTTTTCTTTATATGAGAACTTTATAAAGATAAAAAAAGAGCCGGAATAATTGGCTCATAGAGTATTTACTATTTCTTCTGCTCTTTCCAACGCCTTTCCGATGCCACTGCTATCTGATCCTCCTGCTGTAGCAAAAAATGGTTGTCCTCCTCCTCCCCCGTTAATCTCTTTAGCGAGCTCTTTTACAATTTTTCCAGCGTGAAGCTTCTTTTCCTTTACCAGATTATCCGAAATCATGATCGCCAAGTGTGCTTTGTGGTGAATTTCAGCAGCCAGAACAAGAAAAAGATTTTCAATTTCTCCCCTCATCTGATAGGCAAGATCCTTTACAATATCAGCTGAATCGGTTGATATTTTCTGTGCAATAAAGTTTATTCCCGAAATTTCAGTTGCCTGATCTTTCAGATTGTTTTTAATACGCTTCACTTCATGTTTGCTGTACTCTTCAATCTTCTTACTGAGATCTGCGTTCTGCTCAAATAAAGATTTTACACTTTGTGTAAGACTGCCTGTTGCATCCAGGATAGTTTTTATTTCTTCCAAAATACCAAACTGGCTATCAATATATTCCTCCGCTTTTTTGGCAGTATAAGCCTGAATGCGTCGAATACCTGTCGCAATTGAATCTTCCTTAATAATCTTAAATATACCGATATTCCCCGTGGCAGATACATGTGTTCCTCCACACAATTCCACAGAGTCTCCAAATTTGATTACACGTACACTATCTCCGTACTTTTCACCAAAAAGAGCAATAGCTCCAAGATCGCGAGCCATATTTATTTGCATATCGTGATATTCTTCCAGAGGAAAATTCTCACGAATTTTCTCGTTTACAAGATGTTCAATTTTTGAAAGTTGCTCATCTGAAATTTTCTGGAAATGTGAAAAGTCAAAACGCAGATAATCAGGGTGCACCAACGATCCTTTCTGCTCAACATGTTTTCCCAGTACACTTCTCAAAGCATAATGCAGTAAATGCGTGGCAGTATGATTATTTGCTGTAGATTGCCTCACATCTTTATCAACAACGGCCTTAAATACCCCGCTCAGCTTTTTGGGCAAATTACTGCATATATGAAGGCTCAGGTTGTTTTCCTTCACTGTATCGAGTATCTTAATCTTCTCACCATTTTGTTGTATGTAACCCTGATCACCAACTTGTCCTCCACTTTCAGCATAGAATGGAGTTTTATCAAATACGAGATGGTAAAAGTCTTTGCCTTTCGAATTTACTTTGCGGTACCTTACGAGTTTTACTTCTGTTTGAACCACTTTATAACCAATAAATTCTTGTGAATCGACTGGCAAAAGAACAACCCAGTCGCTTGCATCACTCTCAGAGGCTTTTCGTGAGCGGGATTTCTGAGCTTCCATTTCAGAGTTAAAATCTTCCATGTTGACGGTCATCTCATTTTCCCTCAGTATCAATTGAGTAAGATCCAGAGGAAAGCCAAAAGTATCATACAATTCAAAAGCCTTTTTACCTGCTATCTCATTTGATTTGGATGACATGGCTGCAACCATCAGACCTTCTAATAATTTAATTCCTGAATCAAGTGTTCTGAGAAATGCCATTTCTTCATCTTTCACTACATGTTCAATAAGTTCTTGCTGGGCAATCAATTCGGGAAAAGTCTTTCCCATAGTCTCGGCCAGGACTTCTGTCAGCTTATATATACTAGGCTCTTTCTGATGTAAAAATGTGTAATTATACCTGATCGCCCTACGCAAAATTCTTCGGATAACATATCCGGCCTTAGTGTTTGACGGAAGTTGTCCATCGGCAACAGAAAATGCTACAGCACGTATATGATCAGCTACCACACGCATGGCAATATCATACTTATCTTTCTCTCCGTAAGTTATTCCGGAATACTCTTCTACTTTATTTATCAGGGCCTGAAAAATATCGGTATCATAATTTGAGGTTTTCCCTTGCAGTACCATACACAAACGCTCAAATCCCATTCCCGTGTCAACATGTTTCTTTGGAAGCTTTTCCAGAATACCATTTGCCTTACGATTATACTGAATAAATACAAGATTCCATATTTCTATGACCTGTGGATGGCCTGTATTTACCAATCGAGCTCCGTCTTTTTGTTTCCTTTCTTTTTCGTCTCTCAGGTCATAATGAATTTCAGAGCACGGTCCGCAGGGTCCCGTTTCACCCATTTCCCAAAAATTGTCTTTTTTTGAAAATTTCAGGATTCTGTTCTCCGGCAAATGTTTTTTCCAAAATTCAAGTGATTCCTTATCTTCAGGTATATTATCTTTCTTATCTCCCTTAAATACTGTAACATAAAGTTTTCCACTATCAATTTTCATCACATCAACTAAAAATTCCCATGCCCAGCCAATGGTTTCTTTTTTAAAATAATCACCAAAAGACCAATTGCCAAGCATTTCAAACATAGTGTGGTGATATGTATCATGGCCAACTTCTTCCAGATCATTGTGTTTCCCCGATACCCTCAGACACTTCTGCGTATTAGCCACTCTCTGATCCTTTGCCGCTGTATGTTCAAGGAATATTTCCTTGAACTGATTCATCCCCGCATTTGTAAACATAAGGCTTGGATCATCCTTCACTATCATAGGAGCTGAAGAGACAATTTTATGGTTTTTCGATTTAAAAAATTCAAAGAATTTCTTACGTACTAGTCTGGAATTCATTTATTTTCTTCAGTTATTATTATGATATATCCTCTAATTTATTAACATTAGCAACAGAAAAGGGTTTGTAAAACTAATTTTTTTCTTATAGATTTGTTCCTACTCACATCAAATACTTTAAACATCTTGTATTTCAATTGATTTTAAAGAAAAAGAGATATAATTTTGATACTGATACATTGTCGTATGTAGAAGTAAAAAATCCGGCCGGTAAAAGAATTTTACAGAGTCTTTTAAAATTTGTATACATCAATATTCTTGCCTCCGTAATTCTTTTTATTCTTTATATATCTTTTAGTTCACCTGAGGCAGTATTTCAATACAAAAGGATAAAGAAATTTAATACAAAGTATGAGTTCCTTTCTTACAAAGTTGACAGTTTATCCTCTGTATTGCATAATAAACACTTTACTGATGATATTATGTATCGTGAAATTTTAGAATTGGACTCATTATCTGAAAATATCAGAATAGCAGGTAGCGGTGGTCATGATCCATACCTTTCTCAGCCTGAGGGTTTTCCAAATCGGATATTAACTGCTTTATCAGTAAAAATTGAAAATCTGGAAAAACAAATTTCTGTGCAGAAAGATTCATATGCTGAAATACTAAATGTTGCCGTTGAAAAAAAGAACATATTGGAGCATTTTCCGGCTATAACCCCTATAAACTATGCAGACCATATTTGGATCAGCTCATATTTCGGATCCAGAAACGATCCATTTACTTTCCGCTTAAGAACACATTCGGGAATTGATTTCGTAGGACCCAGAAACACAGAAATTTACAGTACAGCCAAAGGAAATGTAACCTTAGTAAAACATTCACGTAGAGGCTATGGAAACGAGGTTGTAATCGATCATGGATTTGGTTACAGTACCAGATACGCACATTTGAATGAAATTCTGGTTAAAGAAGGGCAAAAAGTTGAGCGGGGTGAATTGATCGGATTGATGGGTAGTACAGGAAGATCAACAGGAACACACCTTCATTATGAAGTAAGATTGAATAACCGACCTAAAAACCCTCTATACTTTTTCGCTGAAGATCTTTCACCGGAAGAATTTGAACAACTAACTAGCAAAACAGATTAATCTCATCATGGCGAAACATAGATATAAATTTAATCCGGAGTCACTTAGTTATTCGAAAGTAACCCGGTCTACAAAGCAAAAATTTATGACTTTTCTTACCTATTTTTTTGCTAGCTTTGTTTTAGCTGTGCTTTATTTTCTTGTTTTTTCTATCTTTTTTGACTCCCCGAAAGAGAAGGGTCTGAAACGTCAGATTAGTGAATTGAAAGCTAATTATCAGATTGTAAATGATGAATTGACCAAAATTGAAACCATCCTTACAGATCTTCAGCAGAGAGATGATAATATTTATCGTACAATATTCGAAGCTGAACCAGTATACTCTTCAATACGTGAAGCTGGCTATGGAGGTATAAATTACTACCGTGAACTTGAAAAACTTGAAAATTCTGAGTTGGTCATTGATGTGAAATCGAGGCTGGATAAATTGATGCGTAAAGTTTACATCCAATCTAAATCATACGATCAGATTATTGATCTGGCTAAAAATAAAGAAGTAATGCTGGCTGCGATTCCTGCAATACAACCCATATCAAACAAAGATTTAAAAAGGACCGCCAGTGGATGGGGCTACCGCATACATCCTATTTATAAAATAAGAAAGTTTCATTATGGTATGGATTTTACAGCGCCTACCGGCACTGAAATTTATGCAACAGGAGACGGCGTAATAGAAATTACGAACAGCTCCAAAAGAGGTTATGGTAATAAAATTGTTGTCAACCATGGTTTCGGATACAAAACTTTGTATGCGCACATGAGAGGTTTCAATGTGAAGAAGGGTCAGAGAGTAAAAAGAGGCGATGTTATCGGATTTGTTGGTAACACAGGTTTATCAACAGCTCCTCATCTACATTATGAAGTCTCTGTAAACGGGAAAAGAGTAAATCCGGTCAATTATTATTTTAATGACCTTTCTGCAGAAGAGTATGAAAGAATGATTGAAATTTCTATTAAATCGGGGCAATCATTTGATTAACTACCTCTTATAATCATATATGAAAATTTCATTATTCAGTTTGCTTTGCATTTTCTTCCTGCAAAGCAATTTTTATTTGCTTCTATGCAATGATGCAGATAGTCTGAAAAGCGATTCGGCTTTTTCGCAACACAAGGTGATTATACCAACATTTCTGGGGAATGAGCAACGCAACTACTATGGAGAAAATCCTCCTGATACGCTTGAAGTGCTTTGGAAACTGTATCTGGGTAAAGGAAAAACGGTTATTTCAAGAAAACTCGGATCGCGAATCTGGGCTGGTGCCGGTTGGACAGGTCAGCCTTTATTAGTTCAGGAAGACTCTTCCTTATATCTTATACAAGGTGCTTATGATCATCATCTTAAAAAGATAAATGCCGAAAACGGGGCGTTGATCTGGCAATATAAATTTGATGATGTGGTGAAAGGTACAGGAACAATCTGGGAAGCACCGGATACTTTTCCAACGGAAAATCGTCTTATTATTCTTCAGGGCAGCAGATTAGGAGTGGAAAATTACCTCGACACCAAGTACATCCCAAGCTATAGGGCCATTTCCTATGCATCCGGCCGCGAGCTATGGCGATTGAATGTGAAATGGACCGATAGCTATAGTCGTGATGCAGATGGCAGCGCTCTTATTTTAAACGATACAGCGTATATTGGACTCGAAAACTCGCTTTTTACGCTGCTTAATCCTTCTCCCTATAAGGCATCTGTCATAAATGGCATGCTTCAGCCTGAAATCATTCAGGAAACCAAATTGTATACGAAAAGCGATATAATTAGCCATAAGAATAACGTGGTCACTGAATCATCCCCCTGCCTGCTGGATAGTATCATTTACATTGCTTCGGGTTCGGGTCATATCTACGGATATAGTTATAGAGACAAGAAACTTGTATGGGACTTTTTTATCGGATCTGATATTGACGGATCGGCCATTGTCACTCATGACAAATGCCTGCTTGTCAGTGTTGAAAAACAGTACATTGAAGGCCAGGGAGGTGCTTTCAAGCTTGATCCTTCAAAATCACCTGAAGATGCTGTTGTCTGGTACCTGCCAACCGATGATATTGAATACGCCAGTTGGGAAGGTGGAATAATTGGCAGTGGGGCCGTGAATGATCATTACAATGATGATAGTATCCCCTACCTGGCTGCATTCTCGGCCATTGATGGATATCTTTATGTAGTACAACACGATTCACTGGATCATACAAAACGGGTTGATGGTCCACGAAAAGAACACAGATATCCAACACCACGACTCGTGTTTAAATACCGGATCGGAAATTCCATATCAACACCATTGTTATTTAGTAATAAATTAATAGCAGCAAGCTATGGAGGTATATATTTGTTTGAATATGATAGAAATCTAAACTTTAAATTGCTATCCAAATTTCCGGCAAGTTTTGAATCAACTCCTATTGTATATGATGAAAAAATATATGTTGCGTCACGTAATGGTTATTTCTATTGTTTAGGTAAGAAATTGTAAAGTATTGGTTTATTACTATTTATTTCATAATTTAGAAATGAATATCTTTGTTTAGCGAAAGATTTTTAAAATGCCCTATAAAGAAAAAAAAGTAGAAAAACTATATTATTCAATTGGTGAAGTTGCTAAAATATTCAAGGTAAATACTTCATTAATCAGGTTTTGGGAAAAAGAATTTGATATTATTAAACCCCGAAAAAATAAAAAAGGGAACCGTTTTTTTACAAAGCAGGACATTGACAATTTTCATCTGATTTACCATCTTGTAAAAGAAAAAGGGATGACCTTAGCCGGTGCCAAGAAGAAACTCAGGGAAAACAAAGATGACACCGAAAGTAACTTTGAAATAATCAAATCTCTTACAGAAATAAAGAATCTGCTTTTGGAAATAAAGGAAAACCTCTGATATCAACGAGGCTGTCCAAAAAGTCTTTGTGTGTCTTTGTGTCTACTTTGAGTAACTTTGTGGTATATTTTTAATTTACTATTACACAGAGGGACACAAAGAATACACAGAGCTTCACAAAGTTAAAACATCTCATCAAACAAGTTTTTTACTTTATAGACAGCCTCTTTTACTTTCCTCTATATTTATTATTTTGCAGCCATGAAGATACAGAAGATAATCAAAGCACTCGAAGAATTG